>JAGRAG010000005.1 GCA_020435025.1 Bdellovibrionales bacterium
CTTTTGAGAGGAACTTTAGGAAGCATGAATCTACTTTGAGATTTTATCCAAAATTAAAGAGGCCATTTAAGAATTTTTTACTTTGGGTAGTGAAATTGGCAGTGAAGCATGGTAGGAAAAGCCCTTATTTAACGTGTTAAATTGTTCAGAGGCCTCCTTGTCACGATATCACTTTTTTGACTTTTCTTTAGAAGATCTTGGCGACTTCCTGGTCGAACAAGGGGAAAAGCGCTTTCGAGCCACCCAGCTTTACAAATGGGTCTATGGCCACAAGGTTCAGGACTTTTCACAAATGACTGATATTTCAAAGAGTTTTCGGGAAAAGCTCCCGGATCTATTTGATTTTTCTCTGCCTCCTGTGGTTTCAGATCGGACCAGTGTTGATGGCACTAGAAAGTTTTTGTTTGATGTCGGTGACGGCGACACCATTGAGGCGGTTTTGATTCCGTCGCCGGGACGACTCACACTCTGCCTTTCGACCCAAGTGGGTTGCAATATGGCCTGTAAGTTTTGTTTTACAGGTAAAATGAAGATGAAGCGTCGTCTCAAGGCTCATGAAATTGTCGGACAATTTCTTCAGGCCGATCGCCTTCTAGGTAGCGATCAAAGGATATCAAATATTGTTTATATGGGGATGGGAGAACCACTGGACAATCCGGAAAATGTTCTCACCTCCATTCAGATTTTTAATACCACGATCGGTATAGGTCTTTCACGAAAGCGCATCACTGTTTCTACTTCGGGGCTTGTCGATCGGATTCCATTGATTACAGAGTCAGGGGCACGTTTGGCGGTGAGTCTCAATGGTGTTAATGATGAGGTTCGATCTCAGGTCATGCCGATCAACAATAAGTGGAACATTAAAGAACTCCTAGATGCCTGTGTAGAGCATTGCCGGATCACTAAAGACAAAGTCACTTTCGAGTATGTCTTGTTAAAAGGGGTGACTGATTCCATCGAAGATGCCCGACAGCTTTACAAAATAACTCGTCGTGTCCCCTGCAAAATCAATATAATTCCCTTTAATGAGCATCCAGGATCAGGTTTTTCTAGACCAAGTGACTCTCAAGTTGTTAGGTTTCAGGAAGAACTAATGAAATTAGGGGCGCATGTGCTATTAAGACGCACAAAAGGGCGTGATATCTATGCAGCTTGTGGTCAGTTGACTTCGGCTCATAAAGAACACCCGCAAACAATGCCCGTGCAATAAGGAGTAAATTCATGTCAGAGATTTTAGTAGTAGGGAGTGTCGCCTATGACTCTATTTCCACACCACAAGGAAAAGCCGAACATATTCTAGGTGGGTCGGCCAATTATTTTTCGGTCGCTTCTTCTCTTTACGCCAAAGTCAATGTTGTTGGTGTGGTCGGAGATGACTATGCGGAAAAAGACTTTGAGTTGTTGCGTTCGCGGAATGTCAGTCTTGAAGGGCTTCAGCAGGTTTCGGGTAAGACTTTTCATTGGCAAGGCAAATACGAAGATGACATGAATGAAGCCATCACATTAGAAACTCAGTTAAATGTATTTGAACATTTTGATCCGACTCTTCCTGAATCCTATAAGGATTCAAAATATGTCTTTTTAGCTAATATTGACCCGGAACTGCAACTTAAGGTTTTAGAGCAAGTTCGTTCTCCTAAATTTGTCGGATTGGATACAATGAATCTGTGGATTGATATTAAAAAAGATAAACTCAAAGAAGTTATGGGTAAAGTAGATGTGGTTTTAATCAACGAAGGCGAAGCGCGAATGTTTGCCGGGACCATGAATACCGTTAAGGCCATCAAAGAGATCGCCAGCCATGGTCCTCGTGGGGTTGTCGTTAAGCGTGGTGAGTACGGGTTTATGATGTACTCAGAAGGTCAGTTTTTTGTATTACCAGCTTTCCCGGTCGATAATGTAGTTGATCCCACAGGGGCCGGCGACACATTTGCGGGTGGATTTTTTGGCTATTTAGCAAAGACGAATACCGAGGTAAATATGGAGTCATTAAAAAATGCCTGTATTCATGGATGTCTGATTGCCAGCTATACGGTCGAAGGTTTTGGTCTGTCAAAAATTGAAAAACTCGACTGGTCTATGGTCGAAGGTCGCCATAACAAATACCGTTCCGTGATCTCCTACAATCAGCTCTAAGTTTATAGGGCCTGTCGTTGGTCCATAAGTCATGTAAAATACCCCGACCGCAGTCGGGGTTATTTTTTAAAAAAGATCAATAATTTTATAGATTTATTAACTAATGCTTCTCTGAATCCGATAGGAAAACTGGATGAATAAGAAGAAGCAGAACTCTATTGTTAATAAGTTGCTCGATGATCTATTAGAGGATGAACCCGTCACATCGGTGAATTCTACTGAAGATGACGAATCGATTTACGATATCAGTGTCGACACGAGCGAAAATGTCTATGACATGCAAGAAAGTCGTGCGTCAAAAAAAGCCAAAAACTACACGGAATTAAAAGGCGAAGAGATTCCTTCTTATAGCGATTTTGAAGTTGAAAATGACGATGAAGATCAAACCATTGAGGTCAAGCCTCGTTCCATTAAAGCCCACAAAAAAACAGAAGTGGAGTCTGACGATAACACCATCGCTGTTCCTGTAGAGCCATCAGATCCTGGATTTGACAGCCTTATTGACACTCAACAGAGTGTACGGGTGGGCGTGGGAAGATTTTCTGGTGGTCGAAGCTTTATGGGAGGTGGCACGAATGTGGGAACGACTGATGCCATTTTATCCCAGTCTGAAGCTCTTCGTATAGCTCAGCAAAGAATTACCGAAGTAGAAGAAGAGGTGGAGCGACTTCGTGAAGAGAACGAAGGCTTAGCTGCTGCGGGAGAGGCCATTAGCAAACATGTGGACGAGCTTAAATCTAAGTTGGCCCGCGCGGAAGCTAAAAACAAAGATATGGAAGAGCGATTTGAGGAAGAGAAAACAACTTTGTTAGAAGCGATCCAGATCAAAGATGAAGAGCTTGAAAGACGCAGAATCAAACAAGAGGAGTTTGATGCGCGTTTGTCTTCTAATTTGCGAAAAGTGCGTGTTCGTGAGCGAGAATTAGAAAATAGACTTGAGTTAGTGAAAATGGAAGGTGCGGCTCTTTTACGGAGCAAAGACGAAATCATTTTGGATTTAAAAAGGCAATTGGATCAAGCCCAACAGGAAATTGAGAGCTATCGCTCAAAAGGTCAGGATTTAGGTCGGCAATTAGGTGAAAAGCAGGAGATGTTAAGACGTACTGTAAAGGCTTTACGTTTGGCATTATCAATGCTTGATGGTGAAGAAGGGGCCGGTCGAGGTTCCTCTGGAGAGAAAGCGGGATGAGTTTTCTGGAAAAGAAAATCTTATTTTTAAATGAATCCTCCAGCTCATTAGTTGGTTTCTCCCAAGTCTTGTTGGATGAGGGATATACTCTTTTAGAACCGAATTCTTATGAAGAGGCCGCAAAATGGATACGAAGAAACGAAATTCAATTGATGATCTATGCGGAGTCGGACAATAAGAACACATTAGAGATCTGTCGACAGATTTCAGCCCAGTATCCGCGCTTGCCTGTCATTTATATTGTGGCCAGTGATTCTGATATTGAAGAAGAAGTGGTGGAGAATGCCCACCGCCGTATTGTTCGACCTTTGTCGCAAAAGCAAAAACTACTGACAGTCATAGGTGATCTTTTAGAAATTGGTCGATGGATGAATGTTTCGACACCTTTACCATCGGATTATGTTTTTCAAGATTTAAACCTGACCGCTGTTGTGGATACCGTCTTAAATTATTTTGATCAAAAAATAAAAGTCGACAATATTATTTGGCTGTTGCCAGATGAGATGCAGCGTTTGGCAGAAGTCAAAGGGAACTGGAAGCGAGTCGAAGCTGTTCAAAGGTTTGGAAATCCGGCAAATCTTCGCAGTTTAAGACCAACGAAAGAAACCCATATTATTCAACATCTTGCAAAAATGAATCTTCCTCAAGGATTCACGACGACGACATCCTCGCAAGTCGGTGGGGAGCAAAACAATTGCCTTGTTGTCCCTTGTCTTTCTCCGGATAAAACAATCATTGGGTATCTATATTTTCATAGAGTTCTCTCTCAATCTTTGAGTTTGGTAGTCCAACAGATTGAAGAAACACTTTTATTTATGGGACGGCATCTTCATTTTTCAACAGAGTACTATAAGGCCATAGAATCTTCGCACAACGATGATCTAACAGGTCTGTACAATCAAAAGTACTTGGAAAAGGTTCTCGATGCGGAGATCAGTGCGGCGGCTGCAAACCAATCCAAATTTTCAGTACTTTTTATTGATGTGGATCATTTTAAGAAAGTGAATGACTCTTTTGGTCATTGGGTGGGATCAGAGATTTTAAAACAGATGGGTGAAATGCTTTATAAGGGTATTAGAGCCAGAGATTACGCCTTCAGGTATGGGGGGGACGAGTTCGTGATAGTACTTCCAGATACCGATAAAGATCAGTCACTACTGGTGGCTGAGCGCCTGAGAAGGGGTATAGAAAGTCAGTCATTTAGTGTTGAAGGCAATGAGTTCCAGATCACTATCAGTATCGGAATTGCCGAGTACCCCACCAATGCCAAATCCAAAAAGGAATTGATTCAAATGGCAGATGAGGCAATGTATTTAGGAAAGAACAAGAGTCGAAATATTGTCTATGTAGCAAGCTAGGTGTATAGAAGCTGTCATGAGTTCAGAATCGAAAGAACAGAAAAAAATAAAACTTGTGGTGAGCGATTTGCATTTAGGTGTAGGTCGAACTCTTGATGGGGGACAGCTCAACTATCTTGAAGAGTTTTCCTTTGACGAGAAGTTTGTGGAATTTTTGCACTACTACAGTCATGGTTCATTTGAGGACTGTGCTGTCGAGTTGATAATGAATGGTGATATTTTTAATTATCTTCAAGTCGATTACAAGGGCCATTTTCTTACCGTTTTGACTGAGGCCATTTCATTGGATAAGACCAAACGCATTGTTGCCGGTCACCCGGAGTTTTTTGATGCCATTAAGAGATTTGTTAAAAAAGAGGGTAATAGTGTCACGATCATTGTCGGCAATCACGATCAAGGCTTAATGTGGCCAGGAGTTCGTGAGTATTTAAATAATTATTTAGAATTTAATATTCGATTTAAAAATATTGTCTATCATTTTGATGGCGTTCACATCGAACATGGGAATATGCATGAAGCGGCGAACCGTTTTGATCCTAGAAAGTTCTTTTTAAAAAAGGACTTGCCAGAGCCGATATTGAATTTGCCCTTTGGTTCTCACTTTTTTGTCGAGTATGTTTTAAAAATTAAGGAGAAATATCCTCATATAGACAAAGTTCGACCTTTTAATCGTATGTTAAGATGGGCTTTGTTTAACGAGACGATGTTCACGATTCTTGGTTTTCTTTCTTTGGTTAGTTATTTCTTCAAAGCCCTTTTTCGTAAAGATCCTCACCGTTCTTGGCCGTTTAAAAGCATTGTTAAAGTGTTTGTCGAAAGTGCTGTGTTTCCAGATTTAAGCGAGTCAGCCCGAAAAATATTGAGAAGTGATAAAGTTCATACGGTGATTTTCGGTCACACTCATGTGTATCAGTACCGACAATTTGGACGTGACAAGGAGTATTTTAATACGGGAACTTGGACGGACATCACCTCTTTGGATGTGGCCTCTTTAGGCCGGATCACCAAACTGACCTACGTCATTTTAGAGTATCTCGATGAAAACATGGAACGTCCTCGCGGGCGCCTTAAAGAGTGGCATGGTTATCATCGTATCGAAGAAAACGTAGCCCTCTCATAACGAGATCTTTTAAGTCTTAAGTATTGAAATAGCCCGTTTCAAACTGAAACTGTTGCGCATAAAAATGAATCAATCCCTCGTGTCATGCTCAAACTGGCCTCGCCAGGTGGAGAGGTCATAAATGTCCGCACCGCAGCTGCAGAAATGCGCGTGAAACGAGGGATTGATTCATTTTTATGCATAACGGTTTCAGTTAAAATGGAGCACGAATGCTAGACTCGGCGATGGGTCAGCCGGCCTGTCTAAATGTGATTCAAATCGTTGCAGTCCCTGTCGGTAAAGATTATTATAATATAGATGACGGATGATGGTGAAAATAATAGTGATGCTTTAGATAAAACAAGTATTGTTCAAAGTGATACCTTTAAGGTGCGTATCGCCGAGGCCAATCAATCACCTCCTTGTTTTGTTTTACTTGTAGGTCCTGCAGCTCAAGTGGGTCGTCAGTGGGCGATTCAGGAAAGTGATCGCATCATCGGACGAGCCGTTGGTTCTTATGTCTTTGTTGATGACCGAAGTTTAAGTAAATCCCATGCAAAACTTATTTTACACGCTGGGGAAGTGAAAATCATTGATCTGGAGTCGACGAATAAAACTCTCGTAAATAACAAAGTGCTTCGTCCTCTAACCCCAGAAAAATTGAATAACAATGACCAGGTTAAAATGGGCAATGTGATTTTTAAGTTCTTGGAAAAGGGGAATATTGAAACGGCAGCTGCCGCTCAAACGTATGATCGAGGAACCACAGACGCCTTGACGGGAATTAGTAACCGCGGTGGCCTTGAGGAAAAAGGAAAAGAGTATTTTCGTAAATCCGATCTACTGGCGGTTCCTCTTTGTGTGATCACATTTGATATCGATCATTTTAAAAAGATAAATGATACTCATGGTCACAGTGCTGGAGATTATGTCCTGCAGGAATTGGCTTCTCTGGTTTCTGAAAGATTGATTCGAGGCAATGATTTCTTTGCCCGCTCAGGTGGAGAAGAGTTTACATTGCTCTTACTTGGCGGCTCCAAAGAGGCCGGGCTTGAGATTTCCGAGCGCATTCGACAAACCATCGAAGCTCACAATTTTAATTACGAAGGCATTCGAATTCCCGTAACGGTCTCACTGGGGGTTTCCGAAAAAACCTTAAATGATCACCAGTGGAAAGACATCTTAGAGCGCGCCGACGCCGCTCTCTACGTCTCTAAAGGCAGTGGCCGCAATCAAGTCAACTCCAAATAACAAACGGAGATCAGAAAGACTAAAGAGTACCTTTTACAGTTCATTTTTACTGCATTTCCACGGCACCAATATCACAGGAATTATTTAGGCCATTATAATTGTAGGGTCTATCGTAACCTCGTTGGTCTCTGCTATTTGAGCAAAACTCTGCCGGAATGGCGTCAATAGCGGGACTAGTATTTTGTAATAAGATGGTCGGAGTAATGCCACCGTTGAGTGCTAGACCAGAAACATTTAATAAAGGAGAGGTGTTAGTAAGGTCTCCGGTTGCGGAAAAGTTGCAGGAATTTTTGCTATCGATGTTGTACCCTAGGCTTATAAAATCACTGTCGGGATCGCTGCAAGTTGATCCTGTCCCTAGGTTTTCGAATATATTTCCGAAAAGTTCGTGATTGTTTAATAGATTTGTACTTGCATTTAAAATGGTGGAGGCGTTGTAGAATGAAAAGGTGTTGTTTTGAAGCCTTAGTGGAGAACTATCTATATATATGGCCATTTGACTTTCATTTGACCCAACAAATGTAGAGTTTTTGACAATGCAATTATCGGCTGTAGAATTACAAGAAAGCGTTAACGCATATGCGGAACCTGAAGGTGTTCCATTATTTTTAAATGTAGAGTTTTCTATCAGAAAGTCGCTTGCTCCCGTAGTCATTCTGTTTGCAATTGCAGCTCCATGTAGCCCATCTTGTACATAATTATCTTCAAAATAGCTTTCTGAAACATAAAGAGAATTGCCATCAAACAGGATAGCGCCTCCATCCATATTCGTACTGCCATAGGCATAGTTACCAATAAACCTAGATCTGATGACATTTAGTTTTCCAGGGTAAATAAAATATATGGCTCCTCCTCGATCATTGCTTGTTGTGACTCGATTGTTCTCAAATAGACAATCAATAAAACTTAAGCGGCCATCAATTGTTGATGTGCCGGACTGGAAAAATACTGCACCATCTGTCGATTGAGCATTTTTAAATTCCATATGATTGAACTCAAGAGAGCCTCGAATGACTGCTAAAAATAACCTAATTGCACCACCTCCATCTAGTGTTGTCGATGCAGAGCTGCTGCCATTGATAGTGATTCTGTTGGTGATAGTAACCATACCGATAGTTTGACTGAGGTTGTAGGTTCCGGGAGGAACATTGATGACAATACTTGCCGGGCTCAGAGCTTCCGCTTCGTAAATGGCTGCTCTTAAGCTACAATTTCCATTCCCATCGACACACTGTCCATCTCCTAAGGAAATATCGTTGGCAAGTGGAACGGTATCATCAAGTGTATCGACGTCAAAAATATAGCCGATTTCTAAACTAAAAGTAGATTGGCTCGTGCCTCCGGGACCAGAAGCCGTAATTGTAAAATCAGTTTTAGCAATGGGACCAGATGTGCTGCCTAAGATTTCTCCTGTCTGGGTGTTTAAAGTCAAACCAGTTGGCAAACCGGGGTTGATAGACAGAGTCGTAACATGTTCTAGTTTAGTAGGAATTATGTGAACGGTTCCGCCAACCGCGGAAAAATAACTGGCTGACAAAGAAATGGCTGGAGAGTTGGGAGTAATTGATGAGTTGCCACCAATGGATCCTCTTATGCTATTGTCATCAAGCTTACATGACAGGATAGTTAAAAGTCCCAAAAGTAAAATAAGGTTTTTTAGCTCACGTACCATTCCAAGGAGCTTATCGGCAGACATCTAAAGAAACTTTAGTTTCTCAGTCAAAAAAGTGATGGCTCCTTTATCCAGAGGCCCCCAGGTCAGTGGTGTTTGGTCCCGTCAAAAATGGGGAGCTGGTACATTTCACTATTTAGCGAATTTGTAAGAAACAGAACCTAATAAAGTGTATTTGCTATAGGTGTTTGCTGCATTATCAGATTGGTTGGTTGAGTAGGATCCTGTAACTCCCCAAGACCAAGCTTCGGTAAAGGGTTGGGAGACCCCTCCTGTTAGAGTCACGTTTGTATCATTACGAGTGGTCGTAGCATCTGGATAGGTGAGCTGGTAGGCGCTGAGACCGGCATTCCAGCTGGCGTCTTTCCATTTTTCAAAAGGTTTAGCAAAAAGAAAGCTCACATCATATCTCTGATATTTTTTATCTTTGCCGTTGGCGGCATTAACTGTGATACCGCCTCCGACGATAAATGCCTGCTTTTTAGCTTTATCCATCAGAAAAGTGTGTTTTGTTTTAAGAGTGTATTTTAATGCATCGGCATCAGCGTCTCCGGTCGAGTCCGCGGAAAGTGAATCGTCGCTTCGAACTAATAGTTGATACGAAGCGAACCAATCGGAATCCATTACGATTGTTACGTCGGTATTAAATAAAATAGAATTTAAAAGACTTTCGGCAGTCCCGTCATCATTGGCATCCATATAGAGCATTTCATAGCCTGGAGTGAGTGTTAATTTGTAGCCTTTTTTGCCCCAAGTACCCTTCCAAGCATAGGGAAGAGTGAGTGTTCCCAGGTAAGGATCGGCTTTAGAGAAAGCACTGTTAAAAGAGTACATCCCCACGGCCGAGGTGTTGATAGAAAATTCACTAGTGCGGGTGTAAACAGGTCGGTAAACAAAACTACCAGTCCCCATTCCGCGAAAACCACCTAGATCTGTGGTCGTACCTTGCGACGCATCCTGTCCGTCGGGAGAGAACAAGACGTTGGAGTCATATTGTACGCCACCCATGGCGCTAAAGATAAATCTTTCTGATTGACGCTTTTTAAAAGCAATTAGAGCTGCAATTTTTTCCAAATAGTTTTCCGCTTTGTCATCAAGGGCCGGATCATTGGAATTGTCTATAACCCATTCAAAGGGCTCTTTGGCTTCTTGATACTTTTCCAAAGAAAAGTGAATAAGACCTTGATAGAAGGCAGCGGAGGGAGAAAGAACAGGGTGCCCGGCCTTACGAACTTCCGCGAATCTTTCAAGGCTTGAAGATAACTCTTTGAGCTTATAGTGCACTAACCCCATATAATATTTCTGATTCAATTCATCTTCTGCAGGAGGCGTTGAAAGCTTAAATTTTACTAGTGAGTCTTCGTATTTTTCGTTTTTATAAAGTGCTACTCCGAAATAATAGTAGTAACCCCTATTTTCTGGATCGAGATCAACACTTTTACGAAAAAGATCTTCTGCTAGTTGAAATTTAGATTCCTTAAAAGCTTGAATAGCTTGCTCAGAAAGGCGCTTAGCTTCTGCCTTTCTAGCTTGGATTTCTTTTTCTTTAAGCGCTTTCATTTCGGCGAGTTTTTGTTCGCGTTTCTGACGCTCTAACTGCTCCATGCGAACACGGTCCATCTCAGCTTTAGCCGCTTCTGCCAGAGCTTTGGCAATGGCCTTTTTCTTTTCTAGTTCTTGGGCTAACTCAATATTGGATTTCGATGGTATGGGTTTCGCTAATGAGGTATTTTCTTGTTCCCGCTGCGACTCTTCTGCCTGCTGCTTTTGATACAGATGAAAAGCGGCTTCGGCTTGCTCTCTTGTGTCGTATACATCAAGAACCTGCATTCCCTGTTTGGTTTTTTTAAAGACGATGGGGCGTCGGGGAACTTTGTTTTTCAATATCATCTTCGCAAATACAGCTGCGGCTTGATTGCCTTTTCTTAGATTAACTGGTGGTACATAGACTTCTCTGTAGACCTCTTCCATCTGGGCCCAACCAAGAGAGAAGAAACCTTGAAATGTCGATGAGTCTGGCTCCGTTTCTTCCAAAAGAATTTTTACCATTTTGCCAGTAGATCCATCTCTAACGTAGAGATAGGCTGTATCAATTTTGGTGCTATCGTTATTCCAAGGGGCGGATCCATAAACAATCTTTAAAGTTTGCGATGGATCCATGGGAAGTGCTTTTCTTTTTGTTTTAGTGGCTTCTTTCGCTGTTGAGTAAGTTCCAATAAAAGTTGCTACTAAAAAGAAAAAAATAATTTTTTTAACAAGAGGCTGTTGATTCATGATGCAATTAGCTCCAAGATGCTTTCGTGTTGGCTCATTCAATTTGTGAGTATCTAATTGAAATTTCTCACTGTTATTGAAATAGGATACAATATAATAGAGAGGAAAAAATGAAAAAAGGGATCTTTGATAAAGATCCCTTTTAAAGTCTTGTAGTTCAACTTCAGCTATCAATTGCCGTTGTTGATGATAATTCGCAATCGACCAGAACCAACAATGGTTTCCTGACAGAATTCACACTGATTGTCAGGTTGAAAAGGTTGGTCGGGAACAATAACAATGGGGGGAGGTAGAAAATCCCCTCCGCCATCAGGTTGAAAATCGATGGTATCCCCACAGTTTGTACAAGTCGCCGGGAGGTCATCCATTCCAGGACCCATATCTCCCAGTGGTGGGGGTGGCAGACCTGGGCCATCTCCAGGGGGTGGCGACATACTAGCAGGCTCGCGCATTCCATCTGGAGAGGGCTGCATAGCAACCGGTCCAGGGTTTCCTTGTGGGTCTTGCTTTACATCACCGGCAGCTCTATCTCCAAGTGGGGGGCCAGATCGATCTCCACCAACGGTTCCACCACCTGGTCCTTTTAATCCTGGTCCTTGTGCTTGTTTTGAATCAGCCGGCGCTCCATTTGGCCCCTTTTGAGGTTGGTCTTTTGGCTCAGGACCACGGTTCGCGCTCTTATCTGGCTGATTTCCTGGCTCTTTTCTTGCCTGATCCTTTGGCCCTTTATCCCCCTTATCCTCTGGGCCCTTCCGCCCTGGATCGGTTTGTGACTGCTTTTTATCCCCTTCCTTTGGACCACTGTTGGATTCTTTTGGTCCTTTCTGATCTTGCTTGGGCTGATCTTTTTTAGGCTGATCATCTTTCTTTTTTTCAGGTTGTTTTGCGTCGTTAGCTGGCTCACGTTTGTCATTGGAAGACATGTCAGCCGGTGTTGCCGCCGATCCTCGATCCATTTGCACTAACTGGTTTTTAGGAACTTGAATAGGGGCAGAAGGTCCTTTGCCTGCCAGACTAGAGGCCATTTGTCCTACGCGAATCTGGACAGCATTTTGAATGGACCCATTTGCACCAGGTAGACCAAAGGCCACTTGACCTTTAAAGGTCACAACTTGTGTCTGTCGAGTTGTGGAAGAGTAGGAGGTGAAAAAGTCTGTTCCGCGAACTCCGGCCACAGCAGAAGGTGTTTTTACTTGGAATTTGCTATCTTCACCATTATAGCGTTGGTTCACTTTGTTTCGAACTTTCCCGTAGAGAACTTTTAGTGACACATTTTTAGGAGCGCTAGCGTTTTTTTCGTCAAATTCATACTTCTCGATGACCATCTCTGTTTCCGGGGAAACATTGATCTCGTTGGTGTCGCTCATCACAATTTTTGCTCGAGAGTCTTTTCCCGTTATAACGGTGTCTGTCGGGTAAACTTTGTTACCGATTCGCGCCCGAGATTTTTTGCCATTTTTACCTGACTTGACTTCAACTTTTCCCTTAACGACACGAAGTATTCCGTGAACTTTTGCGGCAAGGGCTGTGGATGGGAGCGCGAGTGCTGTCGCCAAAAACAAGATACTGGTGAATGTACCAAGGTTTTTCATGAATCCTCTCTTACGTTCTATATTTATAACAAGACTCTTATCGGTACTGGAAAAAGGAACCTGAAACACTTCCTTAGAATTGTTAAAGAAATTCCATCAATTATGCATGATTCTGAGACAATCGAATTCGTCAAGAATTAGAGAATATTAAGAGGACCTTAATCAGACAGAAGAAGAAAGAATTACCTGCGCCAATTCGGGAAAAGTATGCACATAAGCTGTCGGTGGTTTATATTGAGACGATCGTGCGGATCCCTTTGTATCAATTAAGATGGTTTTGGTTCCAGCCCGATGACCGGCTTCCACATCTGACATTTTGTCTCCAACCATCCAGCTTTTAGTTAAATCAATATTAAAATCTTTGGCAGCTCTTAAGAGCATTCCCGGATTGGGTTTACGATCAGGATGATCTGATTCGGGCATATGCGGAGAGTAATAGTAACCCTTAAATTCTATGTTATAAATGGCAAAGTCTTTGCTCATTCTCTTGTGAATGGAGTGGAGGTTTTCTTCGCTGACCCAGCCACGAGGAATTCCCGATTGATTGGTGACAATAACAAACAAAAATCCCGCGTCTCTTAGATTTTCTAAGTTGGAAAACACACCAGGTAGATATTCGACATCTTTGGGATTATTTAAGTAAAATTTATCCACAATGAGCGTGCCATCTCGATCAAAAAATATTGCCTTATTCATACTCTAAGTATGGCATGGGAGAGCTTTGTTGCCCAGTCTTGACCTCTTTATGAAATTCATTTTTATAGTTTGGATGTTCGGTAGTGAAAAGTGCATCCAGATAGGTAAAGTAAAGCCCAAAGTTGTAACGTGGGGAACGGTGATGCAGGTCATGAAAAACGGTCGTGGCTCCATACAAGAGCGGCAGGGTTTTCACTTTCGGATGCCATTTTAGCTCATAGCCACTGTGACCTAGAAAGTTGATTGTCGTACTCATAAAAAGAAAAGCCATTAAAACCAGAGGGTGCAGGGGGATCGCGCAGATCATGAGCGGATAAAAAAGCAGTTCTATAAATTTTTCCAGAGGATGAACGGAGAAACTCGACCAAACATTGAGCACCAAGGAGCGATGGTGCATGCAATGAAATTTTTTATACAGAAAAGGAAGGTGCAGAGCTCGATGTGTCCCATAGAAATAAGCATCCTGCAATAGAAACAGTAAAGCCAGTGATCCTATGGAGTATAAAAAACTGCGATCGGTCCATTGCCAATAGATCTGACTCCATTGAACAGCAATAAGCAATAAAGT
>JAGRAG010000095.1 GCA_020435025.1 Bdellovibrionales bacterium
GGTACCAGTATTTTTTCGGTTTCGATAATCGGCAGAATGTCCGATTGTCGAAACCGAAAAGATACTGGTACCAAAAAATTAAATGTCGATTTCGGGAAGTTTTTTTAGTTTGGGACGGCGGCGGCGGCGAGTTCTTTCTGGGACAAGCTCTTTCATGGTTTCAATTTTCCCAAAACAGAGAAGTTTGTCTTCTGATTCAATTTGACGTTCGGCTCTTGGATTGGGAATAACCTTGCCACCTCGATGAAGAGTTAAGACATTTATGTCTTTTTCTTTCAGTCCCGATTCAACAATCGTTTTGCCAATAAATTTTGAGCCTTCTGGAATAATAATCTCGGCGACGCCATAACCACGACTGACCGTCAGTCGTTGGCGAATATCAATCTCTGGAAAATCGACTCTAGCCGCTATGTAATCAATGATGGCACCAGCCACATCTAATTTGGTACAAGCTTCAATTCCCTCTAAACCAGGAGATGAATTCACTTCCATTATCTGGGGACCTTCATGACTCTCCAACATATCAACCCCAGCCACTCCCAATCCCATGATCTTTGTCGCTCGGATAGCCGTTTCTTTGTACGCTTCGTCCAACTCCACCGCTTCCGTCTTGCCTCCGCGATGGACATTGCTTCGAAACTCCTGGCCCTGAGCCACGCGGCGCATAGCCGCTACAACCTGGTCTCCGACAACAATGGCTCGAATATCTCTGCCCCGACTTTCTGAGACAAATTTCTGAATGAGAACGTTTTGCTTTTGGCTTTGCAGCAGCTCAATTATCGACGCCGCCATCTCCTGAGAATGGGCCAGCAAAACACCAATGCCTTGAGTTCCCTCTAGTAGCTTTATAATAACCGGAGCACCACCCACGCGAGTGATCGCTGGAAGAACATCTTTTTTATCCTTTACAAAGGTCGTTGCAGGTATTCCAATTTTGTGACGGCTTAAATTTTGTAAACATCGTAATTTATCTCGAGAATTTAAAATTCCATCTGCTGTGTTCGCGCAAAAAACATCCATCTGTTGAAACTGACGGACCACAGCTGTACCAAAATAGGTAATAGAAGCACCAATTCGAGGCAAAACAGCATCATAGTGACTGAGCCGTCTTTGCCTATAAAACAGATCAGGATCTCCCTCTTCTAGGTCAATGGCAAATTGCAGCGTATTCAGCACTCTCGCCTTATGGCCTCTTTTTTTACAGGCTTCGACTAACCTCTTTGTACTGTATGTGTGCGGTTCCCTAGAAAGTATTGCCAACTTCATTACACCTTCCTTTTCGTTTTCGATCCGTAATAGGACTTCCCAGCGTCCACCAAAAATCTTTTTCTAAAACTCTCTCGCCCGAGCAGCATTCTAAATCCCATTTCATCACGATTTGTCAGCGTCACTTCAATTGTCCAACATTCGCCCAAAAGAGATAGCTCCGTTAATATCACGGGTCGCAACTCTGTATGCCCACTGGAACTCTTCACTTTCCGATATTCTAAAACTGGCGCCACACAAAAAATCGTCTTGTGTGAGTCCCTTTGCTTTGGATGGACTTTAAATTTTACGTATTCCTTTCCTGCTCGTTTATAAAAACTGAGGTGAAACGCATGGAGGGATGATGATCTGGCACCCGTATCCACTTTTGCTTTTATTCTCGTGATATTTAGCTCGGGCAAAGTCACCCACTCACGCCAGCCAATGACCTTCAAAGGCTTCTTTTTTGAGCTGCCTCTCTTTAATGAATCAATCACTATGATTTCCTTCTTGATATCGGCTTTAAAAGGATTAATGGATACAAGGTCA
This sequence comes from Bdellovibrionales bacterium, assembly GCA_020435025.1. GTDB lineage: Bacteria > Bdellovibrionota > Bdellovibrionia > Bdellovibrionales > UBA1609 > JAGRAG01. The sequence continues at coordinate 1,795 of JAGRAG010000095.1, forward strand.
TTTTTTAATCTATTATTCCCATTTGGCAATTTCTTTTTTTTAGCAACCCTAGACCTTAAAGTTCTATCCGCAATCCCGATATCTTAACCCTTTGTGATTCTTATTGTTTTCCGGATTTTGAAGCAAACAATTGGTTCTACCTATTTTACTTTACTGCCTTTTTCGAATTGAAATACATAGACCCCCTGAATAGCAAACCAGAGCGTGGCACCGTTAAAAGTGTGCCAAAGAAAATGAGTCCCTAACGGGAACAGGTCACAGATCTCGTGATCAAATGTTCGAAAGGTTAAGCTAATAAAAAAGGCACCTGTTGAAGCCAAGTAGTACTTTCCCACCTTTGGGCTGTGCTTTCCAAGCAGATATGAGACCACCAGCAAGCCAAACACAGCATGCGAGTAGACAATGGATCCATTGAAGTAGGGAGGAACAAGTACTTGCAGTGCATATCCAACCACAAAAAAACCAATGACTAAAAAAACTGAAACCATTTTCGAGAAATTCAGCATATGTCGGCCGACTATGTAAAATATAGCACATATCAAAACTAAAATCAGCAGAATATCAAACCACATTGACCAGAAGTTCGCGTGTGTATGGAATAAAAAACTCCCGACTCCGACAACAATGGTATTTACACTTAAAAATTTAAGTGATTTCGATTTTAGTTCCTGTTTTTTTATAACTAAAAGAAAATAACATCCTACTAAAATAAAAACTAAATTCGTTAAAGCATTTACCGGCTCTGCCCAATAGAGCGCACTGGTTCTTTCACAATAGACGTCAATAGGACTTAATAACTTTTCGAAGTTCATATCAAGACCTCCTCACGTTTTTATTCTGACACACTATAATGCCAGTGGCATGCTCTCCCAGACTTTTTCTATGGTTGACGCCGAATCAAAACTTTTTTTAAAGTAAAACTATGAACCAGAACTTAGATTTTGAGCCAGACAGAAGAAAATCGAACCGAGGCGAACAGGCCACTGACAGACGGAATTTTTTGCGGCCCACTTGGAGATTAAAAGCAAAGGGCGTTGTGATTGCCTTACTGTTCGTTATTGCCCTGCTTATAGTTTTGAAAGCTCTAAAGGCTTTCTAAACCTGAATTATACAAACTTAAAGATAAGGATCGAAATCATTAGGAAGGTTATTGGGCCAATAACCTACACGACAATAATTTGGTGCATAAACATATTCTAACTTCAACCGATCAGGATCTTCAAAAAAGACAGCATAATAATTTTCATCCCCAAAAGGCCCACACTCATACAAAGATTCGATGTTATTTTTCACTAAAATTTCTTTATAAAACTGATCTACTCTCTTCTGAGATTCAGAGTAAAAAGCTAAATGATTTAAACCAGGTCGTTTCCGGTGAAAACCACCTTCGCGATATCTATTATCCGTGGGAGCCAATATTATCTTAGATGAGCCATCCGTATATGAGGTGTAGTCATGAGTACAATTTAACTTTTTTAGACCAATAAACGGAAAAACAAGATCATAAAATTGAATCGACCGCTTATAGTCGATTACATTGAATTCAATATGCGAGATTAAAGACTTCATAAGTATCCTCTATCAGGACCCCATATTTAATCCAAATACAGCAAATCGAGAAGCTGAATAAATAGTTCCTCTTAACCACAAACCCACTCTATCTAAGATGCAGTTTATACAGACTTACATCAAATAAAAAAGCCACCCTTTAGGTGGCTTATTTATTTGGTAGGGAGTGCCGGGGTCGAACCGACGACATCCACCTTGTAAGGGTGGCGCTCTACCAACTGAGCTAACTCCCTGCAATTTTGAAAGTGGGGCTAAAATAGGAAAAAAAATCCAGTCTGTCTAGCACGATTTTAGGTATTAAGGATTTTTTCTTTTCGGCTTGAAACAGGGAGAGACAGCCTCTCCCCATTTTCTTTTGTAATTTCTATTGTTTAGATAAGTCGAGCAAAACCTGCTCAATTTCGTAATTCAATTCCCAGCTCTTGTCGGAATAGACGGGTCTGAGTGTAACAACGGTTTGTACGCTTCCCGAGCATCCAACATTTTTGTCCATCTCATAGGCTCGAACAATAACCCAGTAGCTCTTCTTACCTTCAGCCACGGTGGAGTGGAGAGCCGCACGCACGATTTTTTGGCTATAAGATGCAAACCCAGATCCCGAAGCGGTCACATTGCCATCCATATCTATATGATCGATTCTCACTAAAAAGCCTTCTGAGTGATCAGTTTTCGTCAGCTCAAATCTAAAGTACCCTGCGTTTTGTTTGTTTTTAATTCTCCAAAGGCCTTCGATGTCGTTCCACGGGAATGGGCACTCACTGCCCCATGGCCACGGCCAGATATCGTCATCTTTTGGCTGCGCGTACGAGGTGATTGATGTTAGTGAAACAAACATCAATCCTATCAGTAAAAATAAGCGTAAACGGTTCATCCTTGCCCCCTTAGCCATTAACCAGAACTTTCGTGTTCTTGTTAAGATAGTATCCATTCTTTGCTCGATAAATATATCGAGGTTTTTCATAATCCGGCTCAATCATCTTCCGGAGTCGTTTAATCGTCACATAAATCTTATTGTCATGAACCATAGGATCGTAATCCTGTCGCCAAACTCTCCCCACTAAAGCCTCTTTCGAAAAGACTTCCCCCGGATGGTTCACAAACAAGCGAAGCATGTCCAGTAAAATAAATTGATTTTTGAAATCAATTTTACCACGCTTGCGTTCTATTATTGACTTAGAAGCGCTATCAAAAATCAAGTCATATTTTGACTCTTCACTCTCTCCTATCATTTCTAGTTTTTCACTTAGAATACGCGAGAAATGTTTAAGATTGCTAGGGTCAACGGTCCGCTGAGCCAAAGAGAGATAAAGCCGAGCCATATCAGAATCGCCTTTTTGGTAATAGGTGATTCCCATTGCATATAGCAAGCTCACATACATATAAAGATTTTTATTGTCTTTAAGACTGTCGTAAGTCTTCCAAAAAATTTCTAAGGCTTGGTCGAAGCGACCCATTCTTCTCAAGATATGGCCGTTCATAATCTCACTAGAGGTTTTAAGTTCCGGTAAATCTAAAACCTGGAAAAAAACCTGAAGATTGTAAATTTCCTTAAGAGCATCATCTAATCTGCCCAGAGCCGTATACACAATCGCCAAACCATTGATTGCATAACAAATGCTCTCCTTATCATCTTTGGCCAGGGCCATGGAGAGAGCTTTTTCTAAGTATTCCAACGCAGAGTCATTTTGCCCTTTAAAACAAGCACACAAACCCAGCGAGTAGTATGTTTTAGATGACAAATGCAGCTGTTCTTTGAGCACCAGGTCTTGTAAGTGATCTTTAGTACGATCAATGGCTTCAAAATCTTCAAGCTCAGCATACATTCGGAGCAACTTATTTGTTGCCTTTAAGTACTGATCAACTTGACCTTCGAGGTAAAATCCTTCTGCAGCCGATTGTAACTTTACAACAGCTTGCTCGAAGTCTCCTCTGTCACAATATAGATCACCAAGTTCCATTAAAGAATCTGGTGAGGCTGCATACGTTGCCATGTTCTTCCCCGCCCCTATTGCTATAAAACAGTCAAATTTCACAAAAATTTTACAGCACATAAATTTCTTACAAATCCCTAGCCATTGGTCAAACGATTCATCAAATATTTATGGATAGAAGAATTTACCCACCCCGGATCGCAGAGCGTCGATTACTTTTTCTAACCGCATCGGGCCAAACAAAGGGCCTCTAAAAGGGTTCAATGATAGCGGATCCACCCACGTTTTAATTATGAGGGAACTTTTTAAAGGACTTTTGTTCTCATAAATGGCCTCAAAAGCGAGTTTGGGTGGTGCGATGCTCACAAAGTGAGCGCCGCTGCCGCACCACCCAAACTCGCTTTTGAGGCCATTTATGAGAACAAAAGTCCTTTAAAAAGTTCCCTCATAATTAAAACGTGGGTGGATCCGCTATCATTGAACCCTTTTAGAGGCCCTTTGTTTGGCCCGATGCGGTTAGA
>JAGRAG010000096.1 GCA_020435025.1 Bdellovibrionales bacterium
TCGGCAGTCTGACAAGTGAGGACAATCGATTTTAAACGAACGATTCGTAGAGAGTTGGGAGCGTCTCCGAGCTCAAGAAAAAGTTGGATCGCTCTTTCTGCATTTTCACGAAAGCTTTTTACAGCAATAATTTCTCTTTTTTGAAAGATGGTGGCCACAATTTTCAAACTATCTTGTGTGGCTTGATGAACCTGGGCTCTTTTGTCAGGATGATACCGAGAGTCAACAGCGCCCCACTGAGTCAGAGAATTTAATCCTTGCGAAGCGGCTCCCACGGAGATGCCCAAGGCTTTGTGCAGCTCTTCCAGTGTAACTGGCTCGGGAGATAGAACTAAGTAACCATAGATCGAACCCTCTATGCGTTTAAAGCCGACCGATTTTAAGAAGACTTCAAACTCGTAAAGAGATTGTTGAATTTCTGGTTGCAGGTTCTCTTTGTTTTTCATAGTTTAGATATTTCACAAATTTGTGAACTCTACAATGCTTGGAATATCATGACGCAAAATTATCAAAATGTTTTTTTACAGAGTTTGGCCATCGCCCAACCGCCACAACGCATTTCGTCTTTGGAGATTGAGCAACGATTAGAACCAACTTACAAAAGGTTGAATCTACATCCTGGTCGGCTGGAATTGATGACAGGGATCCGTGAGCGTCGGCTTTGTGAGAAAGGAGTTCGACCGAGTGAGCTGAGCGTTGAGGCCGGACAAAAGGCGCTTGCCGAAAGTGGTCTAGCCAAAGAAAAGATTGGATGTTTGATTCACGCATCTGTTTGTCGAGATTTTTTAGAGCCGGCAACGGCAACGGTGGTTCATGATCGCTTGGGGCTTTCCGCCCATTGTCAGGTATATGATGTTTCCAACGCTTGTTTAGGTTGGCTAAATGCATTGTTGCAAGTTGCCAACATGATCGAGTTGGGACAGATTGAGGCGGGAATGGTGGTCAGTGGAGAAGATGGAAGAGCTCTCGTGGAATCTACCATAGATGCGTTGAATGCGGATGAGAATTTGAACCGGAAAAGCATAAAGGGAAGTCTTGCTTCACTGACTATTGGTTCCGGTGGGGTCGCTGCGATTCTATCCAACAAAAACTTGGCCAAAGATAAGCCGGCCTTGCTTGGGGGAGTATCTTTGAGCGCAACGGAGTATTATAATTTGTGCCAGGGGGGTGTGGATGGAGGGCAGGCGACAACTCACCATGTGATTATGAATACGGACAGCGAGGCGATGTTGAAAGCGGGTGTCGATCTTGCGGCTGACTGTTTTGCTTTAGCTAAAAAAGAGTGGGGACTTCAAGTCAATGAAATTGATCATTTTATCACCCATCAAGTGGGTTCCGCCCACAGTCGGCTGATTTTTGAACGTTTGGAACTCTCTGTAGACAAAGACTTCCCGACATTTTCATATTTAGGAAATATGGGGTCGGCCTCTATTGGAACGACGCTTTTTCTTGCCAATCAAGAGGGACGAATTCATAAAGGGGAAGATGTTTTATTGATGGGTATTGGGAGTGGACTAGTGACATTGTTTATGAGGCTGAAGTGGTAGAAGTGGAAAATCAAGAGATTCGTAAACACTTGGGAGAATTTTATCCTTTTCAGAGCCACTATTTAGAAATCGACGGCCACTTTCTTCATTACATTGATGAGGGGCCGAAAGAAGCCCCGGTACTGTTGATGATTCATGGTAATCCCAGTTGGTCGATTTATTGGCGTCGATTGATTGAACGTTATCGGACTCAGTTTCGAGTGATCGCCGTGGATCACATTGGATGTGGTCTATCCGATAAACCTCAAGACTATGAATACACTTTGGCCAACCACATTCACAACGTAAGTGAACTTGTTGATCACTTAAATTTATCTAAAGTGACCTTTCTTCTTCATGATTGGGGAGGTGCCATAGGTATGGGCTTGGCAGCCGAAAGAAAAGGTCTTGTAAAGTCTTTTGTCATATTTAATTCAGCGGCATTTTATAGTCCAAACATTCCAAAGCGTATCGCCGTTTGTCGGTGGCCCGTCTTTGGAAAGATTGCTATTCAAGGATTTAATGCCTTTGCTGGATCGGCTGTTTTTATGGCCACCGAAAAGGGTTTTTCAAAAGAGTTACGACAAGCTTACGTCGCCCCTTACAATAGCTTTCGAAACCGAATCGCCACTTATAAATTTGTTCAGGACATTCCAATGGAAGCTCACCATCCAACACGCCCTGTGATCAATTGGATTGAAGGTCAGTTGGGATCTTTTAAAGAACATCCCACGTTGATTATTTGGGGAGGAAAAGATTGGTGTTTCGATGATTCTTTTTTATCGACGTGGAAAGAAAAGCTACCTCAATCAGAAATCCTAAGGATCGCTGACAGTGGGCACTATGTGGTTGAAGATGGGTATCATCAATATGCCGACCGTTTAGATCAGTTTTTACAGTCGAACGGTTTAGACCCGGAACTTTCGAGCTAGTTTATGGAATTGCTCACTCCTCATCAATCCCTTCAAAATTGGAACGTTTCACTTCTGTTAAGTGAGTTTGCAGAGGCCTTTCCGGAGAAGCCAGCGGTTCACATCCCAGGAAAGGGTACTTTGAGTTTTTCAAAGTTGGAAGGGGAGACACGGCGATGGGCTTTGGAGTTTGAAAGACTTGGCTTAAAAAATGGGGTTCGCGTTGCTACGTTTGTTCGACCGGGATTTAATTTTGTTCCAGCGATTTTTGCAATGTACCGGCTAGGAGCTGTTCCTGTTTTTATAGACCCAGGGATGACATTAAAAAATATGCTCGCTTGTGTACAGGAGTCCAAATGTGAGGCGATGGTGGGAATCCCCCTGGCTTTTCTCTTAAAAACATTCAAACCAAAATATTTTCAAAGTATTCAAACGGCGATTTGCATTTCGAATTCCACTTTTTGGAAGAAGCTTTTTAAGACCTTGTTTTTTATCAAACCTGTGTCTGAAGAAACGGCGGTCGATCTTGTCGATGTCGAGCTAAGATCCGTTAGAGCAAATAAAGACCAATTGGCTTCCATTTTATTTACAAGTGGTAGCACCGGTGTTCCCAAGGGTGTGGAAGTGACTTTTGGAATTCTTTGGGGACAACAAAAGATTTTACGTGAGGCCTTTGATATCAAAGAGGATGAAGTGGACATGACCCCTTTTCCGCTTTTCGCCCTATTTAGCGCCGCTTGGGGAATCACTTGTGTTGTTCCAGATATGAATCCTGCTAAGCCGTCTCAATGCAGTGGGAAAAAGTTAGCTAAAACAATGTTGGACTATGGTGTGACGCATACAGCGGGTTCGCCAGCTATTTGGGCAAACGTTTTAAAGTATGCCCAGAAAGAAAACATAACGTTTCCGGATTTGCAGCGAATTCTTATGGCAGGGGCTCCCGTCTCAGAAAAAATCATTCGTGGATGGCGGCGGATTCTTCCAGAAAGTGGGCATGTCTACACGCCATATGGAGCGACGGAAGCTTTGCCGGTTTCTATGATTCGTGATGTCGAGCTTATAAATGAGTGTTATGCATTGACCAATAAAGGACGGGGCACTTGTGTTGGAAAACCGATGGGAGATGTTCGCATAAAAATCGTTCCCATTGAAGACGGTCCTATGGATCATATAGATAGTGTTCCCACTTTGAAACCTTATGAAATAGGTGAGGTGGTTGTTCAAGGAACACTTGTGACAAAAAAATACTTTCATCGAGCCCGGGCTACGGATCTTGCTAAAATTAATGATTGGGATAAGTCGACGCCGGGCTTTTGGCATCGCATGGGTGATGTGGGATACTTAGATGATCAGGGTCGATTGTGGTTTTGTGGACGAAAAGACCATCGGGTTCCATTAGCAACGGGCAAGACACTCTATCCCGTTCAGGTGGAGCCCCTGTTTAATCAAATGGTGGGAGTGCGGAGAACAGCCCTTGTTGGTGTGTCGTCTAGCCACGAATCTGTCCTTTCTATTGTTGGTAAAAAACCCGTGTTGATGGTAGAGGTGGAACCTAGTGAATTAAAAATGAGTAAAGATCAGTTAAAAACTCGTTTGTTGCAATTGGCCCAATCGGATGTCCTAACTAAAGAAATTCATGAAGTCTTGTTTGTAAAAGAGTTTCCAACAGATGTTCGACACAATATTAAGATCAATCGTCCCTTATTAGCAGAGATCGCGCAACGGGAGTTACAGATATGAAAGTTTTGGTAACTGGTGGTGGCGGATTTTTAGGTTTTCATATAGTAAAATTGCTGTTGGCTGAAGGACATGAAGTTCGAGTTCTTGGGCGACATCGATATCCTCAAGTGGAGCAATTGGGCGGAGAGTGCTATGTGGGCAGTGTTACGGATCTGCCGTCAGTTTTGCAAGCTTGCGAAGGGATAGAGGAAGTCTATCATGTTGCAGCTATTGCCGGAGTTTGGGGCGAATGGGAAGATTACTATAATACCAACTATGTTGGGACATTAAATGTGATCGAGGCTTGTCAAACTCATAAGATTCCGCGATTGATCTTTACGAGCTCTCCTAGTGTGGTTTTCGCTGGACAGTCACAGACTGGATTAAATGAGACCACACCTTATTCTTCAAAGTGGCTAACCCATTATCCAAAATCTAAAATGATGGCAGAAAAGGCCGTGCTTGCTGTGAATTCCGAGAGCTTAAAAACTGTCGCTTTACGACCGCATCTGATTTGGGGGCCGGGGGATAATCATATCATTCCACGATTGGTTACAAGGGCCCGTTCTGGCCAACTGGCCGTTGTCGGTAACGGAAAGAATAAAGTAGATATAATTTATGTAGAAAATGCGGCTAAAGCTCATTTGCAGGTTGCAGAAGAACTGCGTTTAAGGGGTCAAAGTGCCGGTCGAACATTTTTTTTAGGTCAGAAAGAGCCAGTTGTTTTATGGGATTTTATCAATGAGGTTTTAAAGCGCGAAGGTCTAAAGCCTGTAACCCGTAAAATACCTTTTTTTATGGCCTATACCATTGGCAGAAGTTTAGAGTGGGTGTACCGATGGTTCAATCGCAAGGAAGAGCCGCGAATGACAAGATTTATAGCCTGTCAGTTAGCTAAGGAGCACTACTATGATCATTCGCTGGCAGAAGAAGTATTTGGTTATGATCCGCATATCAGTGTTTCTGAAGGTCTGGATCGATTGTATGCGGCGAAGGGTTTGATGTGAGTGTTATTGGCGTTGATATCATCGAGATGGATCGTATTGAAAAGGCGATTCGTCGCCATGGGGATCGCTTTATAAATTACGTCTACTCCAAAGACGAGCAAGCTTTGGCGCAGAAGAAAAAAAGCCCTATAACTTTTTGGGCAGGAAGATGGGCAGCGAAAGAGGCCGTCTACAAGGTCCTTTCAGCGAATTTGGATCTTGGAATTGCTTGGACGGATATAGAAATTCTCTCGAAAGAATCTGGGGCCCCTTATGTTCATCTAAAGGGAAAAGCCAAAGATCAAGCCCAAAAACTAGGGATTCAGACGGTGCACGTTTCTATTTCTCACTGTAAGTCCCATGCCGTTGCCAACGCATTCATTGAAAAGTAGAGCTAGCTCTTTCGACAGTGTAACAATTGTGATTAAACTGCTTTTACGCATTTTCCAGCTTTTTCTGAGTCCTGATTTTTTTGGGTCCGTCTTTCTTTGTCGGTTGATTCCGAACGTGCTTTCGATGAGGATTTCTTCTGACCTTCCCAACGATGATTTCGATCAAGAATGACATTTTCTAAAATGTCTCTATCTGTCGTTTTTGAAAAAAGCCAATCAAACGCACCTCGCATTTGATCAGAGTACTTTTTACTTTTTAGGATCATCAGCTGTTCATTATTTGATGCGGCTCCAACAGAAAAGTTAAAAGAAGTTCCTAAAGTGATGTATTCTCCAATGGCTATTAGTTTATGATGAAGTTTTGCTGTA
>JAGRAG010000097.1:0-5033 GCA_020435025.1 Bdellovibrionales bacterium
GCTTTGGCGCTATGCATATGTCTTGTGTCGACGAAACTTGTCTTCTCATCAGGAAAAATTCCCGATATAATTTTGACTATGCGTCTAAGAGAACGTCAGCGAGTAGCTCTGGCATTGAGTGGCGGTGGAGTAAAAGCCGCAGCGTTTCACATCGGGGTCTGTTTAGCCCTTCGTGAAAAGGGCTTTGTGTTTGCTGGTGGTCCAAAGGAAACTGTCGATTCAAAGTTTTCAGATAATGCATTAACTTTCAAGACTTACGTCGGATCAAGCGCAGGATCTGTTATTAGCACGTTCTTGGCCTGCGGCTACGATATTGACAGCATCATAGAGGCTTTTTTACAGGGAACGGGATTTGGTCGGTTTCGCCGCCGGAAAGCCGATACCTCTGGATTTTTAAAGCCCCTAACCTATAAAGATATTTTTGGTTTGAACTTGAAAGCCAGCCATCCCACTCGTTTTATCAATCGTTTGTTTAGAAAACAGCCCGTAATTACAGGGGGTTTGGAAGTTCTTCTGAAAAGAGGAATTATGGTTGATGGCCTTTTTACTACAGATAACTTAGAAAAATACTTCCGCGAAAATGTTGTTGGAACCAATGACTTTGCCCAACTTGGGGTAGAGCTATACATAATAGCCACTCAGCTGAACCATTCGCGTAAAGTTATTTTTGGTCCCTTTAGTGAAACTACAAAAGACGATCGCATCAAGTACGCAGGCTATTCTTCCATCAGCCAAGCCGTTGCTGCTTCGGCAAGTCTTCCGCCCTTTTTTGCACCTTATGGTATAAAAAACAATGCCGGGAAAGAAATTTTCTTTTTCGATGGAGAAATCCGTGACACTTTGTCGACGCATGTCGCAGACGATCATGGATGCGATTTGGTGATTTCGTCCTACTCTATGCAGCCCTATCATTATAATGCAGAGATAGGTTCACTCACCAACTATGGGATGCCACTGATCTTCAATCAAGCTCTCTATCAGTTAGTTCAACAAAAGATTGCCTCTCACATAGAAAATCAAGAGCAAATTTCCCACGTGTTGTTTCAGGTCGAAAACTATTTAAAAGAGAACAACACCGCTCCCGAGATCGTCGACCATGTCATTGACATAATTACTCGCGAAACCAATTTTAAGCGAAACGTTCAACATATATATATTCATCCAAGACCCGAAGACTATGAAATGTTTTTTGCTGACCATTTTAGTTTGCGTCCTAAAATTTTATCAAAAATAGTCAAAACAGGCTTTAAAGCTGCGATGAATACACTTCGACCTTATGAAATATAAAGGACTTCATTCCGATGAATCCAGAAAATATCCCTTATAACATGTCGTTTAGTTTCTGTAACAATTTGCGAGAGACAGCGATCGATGAAAATGAAATGATCAATGGGGTCAACTACCTTTTGGATTGCCTTGAGAAAACCAAAGATCCCTTTCATCAAGCACACCTTAAAAGCCATATTGGTGTGTATCAAAGAATTCTAGGTCATCTAGATCAGTCCCTTGAAAATTTAGAATCCGCACTACATTACTTTGAAAAAACCGAAGATGACTTAAAGATTCTCGTAACTAAAATCCGTTTAGCCCACACTTATCAGTGGCTAAAAAGCTTCCAAAAAGCTGACGAACTGCTTAGCTCCGCCTTGGAGCTTAGCCAAAGTAACATCCGTTTTCAGAGCCATATTGATTTTGTTTTACAACACTATGGAAAATTGCGATTTGAACAGGGGCTTTATCAACAAGCCAAAGAATTTTTCGAAAAAGCCCTATATTTAAGAAAAAACAAAAATATAGACGAACTTACAAAGTCTACTGAGTTCGCCCTAAAAATAGTGACCGAATACACTTAAGTTTTACCTAGTAATTTGTGTATATAAGTGCGCCCTTCCAGGTACATAGCACTTTATTTGAAGTGGTTTGAAGGCTCTTACACTTTGCAAATGCAACTTCATTGTCAACTCCAGCAGACGATATCTTTAAGCGTCTATTAACATATGCCTGAAATAAGCCCTTACCTCTATGGCTTTTAAATACAATTCCATTCCATTTGCAAACCGCATCTTCGTATGGCTTGGCATCAAAAAAACTGTTTGTAGCATCCATACAGTATCCCGTTGCCCCATAAAAACTCTGATTCTTATAGCTATTCCACAGCATTCTTCCAGGCTGTCCAAATCCGATGGAATAGGTTCCAATGAAATTTTTTGCGACCTCATAATCTGTTTTATTTAACAGCCTTCCCTTCCACATGCAGACCAAGGGGACATTCGGAGATTCTAGTTCAAAGCTTTTGCAGATATTGTGTGCGTTTCGCTTATCAACCGCTCGATCTGTCTTATACAGCAACTCTTTGGAAAGAATATTGGTCACTCTTAACTGAGCTTTGACAGCATCATTATAAATCACCATTCCTTTCCAACTACATCTGATACTATTAGGTCCATAATCTAACTGATCAAAAATCATAGAATAAAAACATTCTGTATGGGCCTGACTAATTGTAAGACCATTTATTTCATGAATTTTTACTCTATTTAAGTTGAAGTTCTTGTGAACAACGAGTTTTCCTTTCACATCATTTGGACTCTTTCCAATGAAAAATGGTTCTTGTGCCTGTGTCGCAAAACTTAGACTGAACCCTGCAATCAATAAGATTGTGGGTTTTAAAATAGTTTTCCTAAACAAATTAATTCTCATAGACTCTCCCCCTGCTTTCCGGTTTAAATTGCAAAGAATCTGCCATAGTGAGGAGTATAAGTTGCTATAATTTGGGCGTCTCAATTTTAGGCGCACGACTATTTAGTTACTAAAAACAAATGTGTTTTGTTTAACTCAATCAAAACACAAATAATAACAATAGCTTGTGGACAAACAGTGCTGTGCCTGACCGCTAAACACTTCAAAAAAATAGTGACGTTGCATTTTGAGACAAATTGACCTCTGTGCGGCCCATAAAAATTCAGTCGGAAAGGAGAAACGAGTTCTTTATGAATCTTTTCTGTAATCTAAAAAAGCTTACTCACCGATGTTTTTACATATTGATAGAAAGGGTCTGATGCAAGCCCGACAACAATCACCAAAATGGTCATCACAGTAACAGACAACTGACTTAGTTGTCGATTTCCAACTAGCGGTGCTCCTTCTTCGTCATTCATGTACATGCGAACTACGGGTTTAAGATAGTAGTAAACGCTAATGACCGAATTTAGGACTCCCCAAACGCTCACCCAGAAAAATCCTTGCTTTATAGCTGCCGAGAAAATAAAAAACTTTCCGAAAAATCCAACTGTCGGTGGAATACCCGCAAGACTTAACAGCAGGACGGTTATGCAAAACGCAGCCCAGGGATTTCTAGAGGCTAGTCCTTTTAACCCGTCCATCGTTAAAGTCGTATTTTCATCTTTTTCAAATAGGGTCACAACACCAAAAGTACCAAGTGTCATAATTGCATATCCAAAAATGTAGTAGATCACTCCAGAGGCTCCTAAGATGACATTTCCTCCAACACCTGAAGCAATCACACCTACAAAAGCGTACCCAGCATGAGCCACGCTAGAGTAGGCCAACATTCGTTTAAAGCTTTCTTGTCTTAAAGCTCCAATATTTCCAATGAGCATAGTCAGAACAGCCACCCATTCTAGAACGTTTACGAATTCGAGAGCGCGCTCCCCAGACAAAGCTTGCGTTGCCGCCAAACGAATGAAGGCTGTGAAAGTCACAATTTTAACTCCCGTTGCCATAAATGTCGTAACCGGAGTCGGTGCTCCTTCATAGACGTCTGGCACCCAAGCATGAAAAGGAGCTGCCCCCACTTTAAATCCATAACCAATGATGACCATAGCAAAGCCGATAAGAAACAAGCGGTTTGTCGAAATTAAACCCGCGGCAATACTCCCCACTTCATCTAGATAGGTGCTACCCACAGATCCAAATATTAGCGCTATCCCGTAAAGCAAAATGGCTGAAGCAAAGCTCCCCAAAACAAAGTATTTAAAAGCAGATTGTTTAGCATGCTTTTCATTGGCTCCGAGTGCGATGATTACGTAAAGACACAAAGACATCAATTCAATACCAATAAAGGTAACAATTAAGTCGTTGGCACTAGCAATAATCATCATACCTATTGCTGAGTTAAGTACTAAGAAAACATACTCAGAAAATAAATTTTTCGAAATTGATACGTTTTCCCGAGAATACAAAAGTGAAAAACCTGTAACAAACAAAATGGTAATATTCGTCCATATAGAAATACCATCAAAAACCAAAGCTTTACTAAAAGCGTAGGTTGTTGAAGCATTCAATGTAATTGTTAGACCTCCGGATGAGATAATCCCAATAAAAGCACACCCCAGAACAAAAACCGGATTGAGTTCTTTATTTCCCTTTAGAACCTTGAAAAAAAGAGGAAGAATGCTCGCAACAAAAAGAGCAATCATTGGGGTCGCCACTAAAAAATCAATAATTTGAAATGAAAATTCCATATATCTTCCTACTGAACCACGTGATTCTGACCGAACGTTTTTGCTACACTCTGCTCACCAGAAACCCCATGAACAGACAATGTATAATTAGATTGATTGTTGATAAGATGGTCTATACTTACCTTACTAAAATTTAAAAAATGATTGGGGAATAGGCCCATCCAAAATATCAAAACCACAAGTGGAGCCATCACTGCTATCTCACGAAGGTTCATATCCAAACCACCTTTATCGCGATACTTGGCGACCATTGGACTGACTTCTCCAAAAAACACTCGTTTAACCATCCACAACATGTAAGCCGCACCAAGAATCACACCGGTTACTGCAAAGTAAGCCGCAACGGGTTCTTTACTATAGGCCCCGAGCAAAATAAGATACTCTCCTATAAAACCGTTTGTCATTGGAACGGCAATACTAGATAGCGTTACAATTAAAAATAGGATCGTAAAAATAGGGGCCGCCCCGGCCAGTCCACTGTAGCTTGAAATTTCGCGGGAGTGCGTTCGCTCATAAATCATACCAACTAATAGAAAAAGTGCTCCCGTT
>JAGRAG010000097.1:5043-8933 GCA_020435025.1 Bdellovibrionales bacterium
CATGATTCAGCATTTGATAAAGGCCGCCTGTCACTCCATAGCTGTTTAATGCAAAAAGTCCCAGCACCACATAACCCATGTGCGATACGGAAGAGTATGCCACAAGCTTTTTTACGTCCGGCTGTACCATTGCAACTAAGGCTCCATAGATAATGCCAACAATAGCATAAACAATGAAAAGCCATGCCCAGTACTGTGTGGCTTCCGGAAATAAAGGAATAGAAAAGCGGACCAAACCGTAAGTTCCCATCTTTAACATAACCCCAGCTAAAATAACGGAGCCGGGGGTTGGAGCTTGCACGTGGGCATCTGGTAACCAAGTGTGAAATGGAAACATAGGAACTTTGATAGCAAAGGCTAATGAAAAGCCAAAAAAGAGCAATGTCTGAGTGCTTAAAAGTTGCCCTGCAATAAACGGGATCTCCAACTGGTAAAAGTCCAATAGATTACTACTCATTTGACCCGTTGAAGCTTCAACCATAAACATCATTGCTATAATGGATAAAAGCATAAATACAGAGCCAAACATCGTATAAACAAAAAACTTTAATGTTGCATAAATCCTGTTTTCGCCACCCCAGATCCCGACCATAAAATACATCGGAATAAGAGAGGCTTCAAAAAACGTATAAAAGAGAATCGCGTCCATTGCTAAAAATGTTCCGATCATCGTTGTTTCAAGCAAAAAAAAAGAAACCAAAAAGCCGCGCATTTTTTTTTCTATACTTGTCCAGCTAGCTAATATAGTTAGAGGTGTTAAAAAAGTAGACAGCAATACCAACCAAAATGAAATTCCGTCTAACCCCATGAAATATGAAATTCCCGCTGAATCTATCCATGTGTACTTTTCTACCAACTGTAATGAAGCCTCGGACGGATTGACAACTTTAAAAAGATAAAGGCTTAAAACAAATTCTACCAATCCTAGGGTCACGGCTATATGTCGCAACCATTTTTCACCTGGAAAAAACCAAATTATGAGCGCAAAAAGAATCGGCAAAAATGTAAGCAACGAGAGTATCATTTTTTTTCCTTATTCAAACTAGTACAAAATAAAAGAGAGAATTCCAAGCAAACCAAGAGCAACAAACATCGCATATCTTTGTATGTTGCCGTTTTGTGTCGACCCAATTCCTTCACTAGAACTCATCATCCAGTTAGATAGTCGGTAGGTCACTTTATCAATCACTGCCACGTCTATGTAGGCCCACAATCCTTTACTCACATCAACAAGGGGGTTAATGATTTTGCCGAAGTAAACTTCGTCCACAAAATATTTATTGTAAACCAATCGATGGAATCCTTTAGGTTCTTGCTCAAGTTCTTCCTCTGAAAGCCCTTTAGTAACATACTTTGAGTAAGCCAATCCGGCACAGATTCCTGCCACTCCAATAGAAGTTCCCATTAATGCAAACTCGACTACTTTGCTAGCGTGTTCAATCTTGATTCCAGAAACAACCGGGTCAATCCAATGCTCCATCAAATTTGGTATGTGTCCCATCAGGTTTCCTAGAGCATGGGGAATGCCAACCCAACCGCCGACTAAAGATAAAACTCCTAACACCATCAAAGGAATTGTCATTGTGAGTGGCGATTCATGAGGATGCACATCTTTGGGAACTCGGCTTTTCCCCCAAAAAGTGAGGGCCATTAATCGAGTCATATAAAATGCGGTCATTCCTGCGGCCACCAGCCCCACAAACCACAGAAATTTATTCCAACCCAGTCCTTGAACAAGTGCGGCGTTTCCTAAATGCGAATTGAACGTCTGCCAAAGAATCTCATCTTTACTAAAAAAACCAGCAAAGGGAGGAAGTCCAATAATAGCCCACCAACCCATAACAAATGTGATGTGTGTGATCGGCATGAGTGCTTTTAAAGCTCCCATTTTTCGCACATCTTGCTCTTCGTGCATAGCATGAATCACACTCCCAGATCCTAAAAACATCAAAGCTTTAAAAAAGGCGTGAGTCATTAGGTGGAAAAGAGCGGGCATAAATGCACCAACACCAACTGCTAAAAACATATAACCTAATTGTGAAACCGTAGAATAGGCTAAAATCTTTTTTATATCCCATTGGGTCATGCCAATCGTCGCTGCAAAGAGCGCCGTAAAAGCACCAACTGTCGCAATAACAGTCATTACGTTAGGGGCAAGGACAAAAACTCCACTCATCCGCACAATCATATAGACACCGGCGGTAACCATCGTCGCCGCGTGTATCAAGGCCGACACTGGCGTTGGCCCAGCCATGGCATCGGGAAGCCAAACGTAAAGTGGAATTTGAGCTGACTTACCGGTTGCTCCGACGAATAAAAACAAGCAGGCAATTGTAATGGGGCCCGTCCAAAGCATTTCTGGTTCTGCTGGCATTTTTGCCAAGAGTTCTGCAAACTCGATGGTTCCAAAGTTCGTAAAAAGTAAGAAGATCCCCAATAGGAATCCTGCATCGCCAATACGATTGGTGATAAAAGCTTTCATTCCCGCGGCTGCCTTTGCTGGGTCTGAAAACCAGAATCCTATTAAAAGATAGGAACAAAGTCCGACACCTTCCCACCCAACAAACATCACAAGAAGATTCGAACCCAAGACCAGCAATAACATGTTAAATAGAAATAAATTTAAGTAGGCAAAATATTTAGTCGGTCGTTCATCATGAGACATGTAACCGATGCTAAAAAGATGAATCAGTGAGCCCACCCCAGTAATAATCAAAATCATAATTCCCGAAATCTGATCAACGACAAATGAGGCCGAAGCCGTAAAGTCTGAAACTTGAATCCAGTCAAAAAAATGAACCCTTATTGTTCGATCGGCCTCTTCTAATCCCACCAATTTAAAAAATAATGTCACTGCACACACAAAAGATATGCCGACGGCAGACGTGGCAATGGTTCCTGCCAAAACAGCATTTTTACTGCGAAATCGAAATCCGTTGATAAGAAAACCAACAAGTGGGGCTAACAGAAGTATCGCAACTAGTGTTTTTTCCATAATTTATCCCTTAAGCCCTTCAAAGAAACTGATATTTATATTTTTAAATCGCTTATAAACGGCTACGGCCAACGCAAGTCCGACACCCGCTTCAGCGGCCGCAACAGTCATTACAAAAAAGACCATCACCTGTCCATTCTGGTTTCCACTAAAGTGACTGAATGTCACGAAACTCAGGTTCACCGCATTCAGCATTAATTCAATGCTCATTAAAATAACGAGGATGTTTTTTCGTAACAACACTCCCATCATCCCAAAGCTAAATAGAGCCGCGGACAAAATTAAAAAGTGAGTGGGTCCGATCTCCAGGGCAAATTCAAGATTTGGCATGCGTTCCTCCTTTGGCCCGCGAAATGGCCACAACACCAACCGCTATAAGAAGCAAAAGTAGTCCAAGAGCTTCAAATGCAAATAGGTATTTTGAAAACAGCGTCAAAGCCAACGCTTTTGTCGATGCCATAGAAGTCAATTGGTTCATCTGTTCATCGACCTGTCCGGTAAGAAAAAGGTCCGAAGATAGGTTAATGGCTCCTGCCAATAGGCCCAATAATCCGCCTCCAATAACGATCTTTACCATTCCCGAAACATAGCCTTTCGAAAAGGCTTCTTTTTCTTTTTTCAAATCAAAAATCATGATCACCATCAAAAACAATACCGTCACGGCTCCCGCATAGACAGCGAGTTGCACCCCCGCTATAAATGGCGCCTTTAAAAGTAAATAGGTAAAGGCCAAACTGACCATGGTTAAAACAAGACTCAGTGCTGAGTAGATGGGGTTCGGCAGCCAAATAACTAAAAATGCAAAAATTAAAATCAATGCCGAAAGAGAGTAAAAAAGTGTCGCTGAAATATCCATTCTTCTATCCTAATTTATCGCACAATAAGAATAACAACG
>JAGRAG010000098.1 GCA_020435025.1 Bdellovibrionales bacterium
TACTTAATGATTTTGACACTCCTCTTGTCTACACTCCTGGAGATAACGAATGGACCGATTGTCACCGAAAAGAAGCCGGCCAAAAGGATCCTTTAAAGCAACTAGAATTTATTCGAAAGCTTTTTTTTGCTGAGAATCAAAGCCTCGGTAAAAGGAAATTGAGGTTTGAGCAGCAAAGCCAGATGAAAAGATTTAGCGAGTACTCAGAGAATCTCTTATGGACTAAAGAGTCCGTTCTGTTTGCCACTCTTCATATTGTTGGCAGCAATAACAATTACTCCCCTAAAGACCCATCAAAAAATAAGGAGTTTGAGCAAAGAAAAAATGCGACTGTGTCTTGGCTCCATCATATTTCACTAAAGTCTCGAAGCTCTAAAGCCAAAGCCGTAGTTCTGTTTTTTCATGCCGACTTGCGTTTTGGCAAATCTGAAGACAAAAGAACGGGATATAACGAAATTATTGAGGAACTCACTAAGTTCGTTAAAACAGTAAACGTTCCTGTCTTAGCGGTTCATGGCGATTCTCATGAGTTCATTATAGATTCACCGTTAAAGCATATGACAGAGCAAGGGCTAGAGTGGCCATTAGATAATTTTTTACGCTTAGAAGTCTTTGGTGCTCCGGATGTTCGTGGCGTGGAAGTCGTTGTAGATACAGAGAAAAGCCAGCCATTTTCATTTTTACCTTTGCCTCAGATTCCCTGGGAGTATTAAATGGAGACTTGTCAGTTGCCGTGAGAGCATGCTAGACCCGACGGACTACGATGGAAAAACATTTCTCTGAAAAGGCCAAAAGATGCATCATGATCTCTATACAACTTATTTTCTGATTTTTGTTGATGAGCAGTGGGCTTTTCTTAAAAATAAGGAAACGGGTCATCTTAATTTTTTAAGTTTTGACCAATGCCAAGCTTCGCACAACAAACCTAGTATAGAGAGCTTTTTAAACAGAACATTCCAGGATCGCATTCACCACTGGATTCCTTTGAATTTTCAACCGACTTCACTTTTCCCGGAACTCAATCAAAGTACCATTTGCTATGTGGAACTGAAAGACTTACCAGAAAGCCAGAGAAACAACTTTGAGTTTTTTAGCTCACTTGCGGATATCACCGAAGGTCTTTTATCCCATAAGAGTGAAGCTCTTCTGAAGCAATCTTCTTTAAAAACTCAACTCATACAAAAAACCCGACCTTATAAACAAATTATTTGGGATTGGAATGGGACTCTTATTGATGATGTTGAAGTCGCTTTACTTTCTATGAAGACTCTTTTATCAGATCATAATTTGCCCGATCTTTGTGTTGACCGCTATCGTGATGTATTTGGATTTCCTATTCAGAAATACTATGAAAAGCTTGGATTCGATTTTGATAGTATATGCTTTAATTCTCTGTGCTATCGCTTTCATGAAGAGTACGATAAAAACCGCTTAAAAGTGGGTAAGCTATTTGCCGATGTCATTCCTCACCTGGACTTGTTTTCAAAAACGAAAAAGCAGTCCATTCTTTCAGCTGGAGCGCAATGGCACCTAGATGAATGGGTCCAACACTATAACATTAAACATTTTTTCGAATACATTTATGGGATTAGTGATCACTTTGCAGGCAGCAAGATCGATAGAGGCCGGGAGCTGATTACACATTCAAAATATGATCCAAGTGACACCATCTTGATTGGCGATACGGATCATGATGTAGAAGTCGGCGCAGAACTAGGAGTTGATGTTTTACTTATTGCTAACGGACATCAGTCCTTTGAACGACTACAGCAATTACACGACAATGTCATAGAAAGATGAAAATTAAAATTTTTGAAGTATCAAAATATTTTACAGTATATCTAATCATTCAAGAAACACTGTGCTTTTTAATAATATATTTTTTTGTCGGCTTACCTTCGCTTAATGTTTGGGAAGCATCATTTTATCAAAACTTTGTTAGTAGCTTTACATGGTTTGAGAACACAAATGACTGCCATCCCTACCTTGGGTACTACAATCGATCACACAAAATTGAATTTCACAACTCTGCATCAAATAAAGATTTTAAAATTGCGATCGTTGGGGGGTCGGTTGCCGAGAGTTTTGGAAATTACCTATTAACACCAATAGGACGAGATCAGCTTTCGAAAATTCTTAACACATCAAATGAAAAAGAAAATTTTAATGTAATCAACCTTGCAGCTGGTGGCCATCGGCAACCACAACAGTCTATCTCGACGCTCCTTTTTATGGACAAAGCCGACTTATTTATTAGCATAGAAGGTTTAAATGAATTTCTCTTTCAGAAACTGCCCTGTTACCCGACAACATGGAATCAGCAAAGCATAAGGTACTTACCAGAAGTACCTATATACCGCATTCTTATACCAAAAATTTCTAAATCAATTATTTTGACTCTTGCCCACCTTGCAAACTCAGGCCTTCCAAGCTCCCGATTAGCCTTTTATATTTTAAAAGACAAGGCTTATTCCGTAATTCATTTTTTAGAAAACTATCAGATAAGTTATCTTGAAAACAAATGTCTCGAATCAGCTGATCCTAGTCCTAATGAAAAGATCCAGATGTGGATTAGGCAAATTCAAATTCAACATCAGCTTTTTGGAAACTCGAAAACAAAGCTTTACACTGTTTTTCAGCCCAACCAATACTATGTAGACTCTAAACCATGGTCTGAGTCTGAAAAAAAGCTTTTTGAAAAAAACGGTTACGTCGCAAATATAGTTAGAAACACTTATCCCAAAGCCCGTAGTTCTTTTTTGAAGGAGCAGCAGACGAACGGTAACCTCCTAGATTTTACTGAGATCTTTAAAAATCACCCAGAAGACATTTATATCGATAGGTGCTGTCACTTCGCAAACCGTGGAAATGAAATTCTACTCAACGAATTATCAACAACTATTCAAAAATCCTATGAAGCGTTTAAAGCCAATAGAACAGATCTATGAAGCGACGACAATGTCTGTTCTATTTTCCGTTGAGTTCTAACAGTTCATTAATTGGATTCGAATTGCCCTCTATCTTTAGTCTCTGCACCTTATCAATGCCCCGCCCCTTGAACACCTAAAACACATCTATTTGGAGAAACCTTTCTTATGAGGGACAGTATCTCCTCCTCACCTTTTGCCCTTCTTAATCGTCTGACTAATGTCGACGAATAAGTATTCATAGTCCTACCCTCAAGAGCTGAAAGGAGAAGCAGAGACTTGGTGTAGGGAGAAATTTGGTTAGCCGGAAGTGGGTAGTAGCTAAAAAGCCCTGGATCTCTTGCAAAATGTTCTAAGGGATGATCCTTCATAATATGCAGCACACCTAAAAAATAATCGAGCCGCTCTTTGGAGTCCACAAACTTTACCACTCGAACAAATGGTTCCATAAAGTCAACGTAGTGGCGAAGGGTGTCTTCTCCTAACCAGCTGGTTTCAAAATACTCTTTAAATTTACTGTTGGTAACTCTTAGAAGCTCTTGCCAGGCCAAAGATGGAAAGGAACTTGTGCCACCTCTCAGTTTTAAACTAACTTCATTTTCCCAAGCGCGAATGTACAACTCATAGCTTCTTTCCGCCTCTGGATCGCTTAAGTCTAGCATTCCATGAATATCTGAAACGTCGAAAATTCGCGAAAGCAGATCGCTTCGCTCAGTGCCTTTTGATTGTTCCGCTAACATCAGTAAACGCTCCAATTCTGTAATAATACCATCCTGCTTAGGGTCAGTGCCTGTCGCAACTTCAGGCACCTCATTATAAAGCCGCATGGCCTCGAGTAATTTAAAAGCACTGGGTTCGGACAGCACTATGGTTCGAGCAAACCAAGACTGAAACCACTGATTCTCAAACACAATCTGAGAATTTTTTTGCAAAATGAGCAATTGTAAAAACAAGTCTGCATCCCTGAAAGACTGTATTTCATGATTCACATATTGATATTGTGAATTGAGTTGTGACATCTGCAAACTATTCCTCGAACGCGCGGTATAGGGCCGGGCCCACGAAGAGCGATCCCCACCACCAAGAATATCGAAATATTCAGAAAACTCTTCAACATGACGAACCTGAAAGACATTTGTAAGACGCTTTTCCATTGCCGACCAAATCAGGTCCAAATAGACTCTTTTTTCTCCCGGAGGAGACAAATTAATCCAAAGATCTGTTTGTCCAAAGAAGTGATGTTGACGCATCAAAGGAGAGCGATCTTTCCCATATTTTATCGTTGCCTGCTCGGCCACTGTTCTCATACGGTTCCACTCTGCCTTTTTTAAACGAAGCTGGCTGAGCGTGAGGTGCCCAGAGTTTTCTTGGTAAAATTTTTTCTGTAGCCTTCGAATGGCCTCTTCAATTTCCACTGAATTTGCTGTGTAAGGGATATCTAAAAGTTGCATGGTTTGCACTTCAAGATCCGTATACTCAACGGCTCTAGCAGAATGAACCCCAGTCACCACTAAAAGTAAAATAGTCAAGTATCTTTGAGCTTTCGTGAAGTTTGGTGTCCCACTCATAAAAATTGGCTACTCCCGATATTATCGTTTGCTAGCTTCTTTTTATCATGATTTTCCTCACTCAATGGCTTCGTTGAAAAAATGCCATAAAATATCAGGTCTCAGGCCCCATTGTTATCCCTTTGAAAACACAAAGAAAAGGGGGCTTTGCCCCCAAAGATCATTGATTCGATAACACGAAAACTTAGTCACTCTTTCTGAGCTTCGGTAGCTAGTTTGTTCAGACTTGCAGCCATAGTAGACAAATCCGATGCGGCTGATAGAGTTTGGTGAGCCCCAGCAGCACTCTCTCCGGCGGCCAAAGCAACAGTTTTAATTAATTGATCGATTTCCTCAACACCTTGACGAGACGTGTCGATGATACGAGCTACTTCGTTGGTACTGGCACTTTGTTCCTCAACCGCAGCTGCCGTTTGAATGGCAATCTCATTTAATTTCTCAATTGCCAGATTGACTTCACTGATGGCCGTAACAGCCAACCCGGTGCCTTCTTGAACGTTACTTATCTTATGAGTGATATCTTCAGTTGCTATGGCCGTTTGCTTGGCAAGTTCCTTCACCTCACTAGCGACCACAGCAAACCCTTTTCCCGCGTCTCCAGCTCGAGCAGCTTCAATAGTGGCATTGAGCGCCAATAAGTTTGTTTGTTGGGCAATGGAGGAAATCACCTTAATGACGTTGCCAATTTCTTCAGAAGCCCTACCTAAATCATTTACTATTTGATTGGCTCGTCCTGCTTGGTCCCTGGCTAACTTCGAACGGGAGGACGCTTCTGACGATGCCGTTGCCACTTCTTTAATGGAGGCTGTCATCTCTTCCGTATTTGTCGCCACTATATTAACACCAGCTGAAACTTCTTCGGATTTTTCTGACGCCATTGACGAATCCTTTGAAGTTTTCTCAGCATTTTGCGCCATACTCTTTGCCGTGGATGAAAGCTCTTCCGAGGCAGAAGCTAGTTGATCACTTGCCAGTTTAAAACTTTCAACAAGGTCGTTGTAAGACTTACGCTCTTCAGTAAGGTCTGTTGCGTATTTGACGACTTTCACGGGACGACCGTTTAAGTTAAAAATGGGATTGTAAGAAGCTTGGATCCATACGGTTTTTCCATTTTTTCCTATACGTTTGTACTTTCCGGCATCAAACTCTCCTTGATTGAGTTTTTGCCAAAACTCTTTGTACTCTTTACTAGCCGCATATTCAGGAGTGGCAAACAGACTATGATGTTTGCCCTGAATCTCATCCAGACTGTACCCCATAGTCTTAAGAAAGTTGCTGTTAGCATTTTCAATGATTCCGTCCATATTAAATTCAATCACGGCTTGTGATTTGTCGATCGCATTGATCTGGCCTTCATAAAAAGCATTGCGCACAACCTGATCTGTAATGTCTGTTGCAAATTTAACGACCTTATAGGGTACACCGCTGGCATCAAAAATGGGATTGTAAGAGGCTTGGATCCAAACCTCTTTGCCGTTCTTTCCAATCCTTTTATACTGACCAGAATCGTAAACACCATTTTTTAATT
>JAGRAG010000099.1 GCA_020435025.1 Bdellovibrionales bacterium
TCTCATAGGCGTCCATCCGTAGATCCAAATGAAAAAGCCCCGGATCTTGAAGAGAAACGCCAAAATCATCTTTCACTTCTTTAAACTTATAAGCAAATTTCCAATCGGAACGAATACCAGAAAAATCGGACTTATCGTTAATAGTCCGGTAAATTGGCTCTATCTGTCCTGAAAGCAGATCGGGTAGGGCGAATTGAGACAAAAAAAAACAAAAAATAGATAACGAATTTTAGAGCTCCGCAGTTAAACGAGAAAAACTATAAGTGTCTTCAGATTGTATCTGGTTGTATTTAATTTTCTGAATAGCAAGCTCCGTAACTTTGTTTTTTTGAAGATCTTCCATCTTAGACTTCATAACTGTCCAGATACCTTGCTCCTGCGCCAGTTGCTGAACCGTAAATTCCTTCACAGCCTTTTTCTTAATAAATAGACGGATCCTAACCGGCACAAAAGAGTTCTTGTCCACCCAAGTTTCTATATTTGAATAGACATAGCTCTTCTCTTTGGGAATAGACTCTACTTTATAACAATCCCATTTTCCAAACTGAGATGACTCAATTAACTTATGCTGAAAATCTGCAACGGATCGTTCCTCAAAGTCGACATAGGAAAATTGAGATCCTAAAAAAGACTGCCCCCTTTTCTCGGCAGCAATTTTTCTAGGTTCTTTCTTCTTGGCTTGGGAAAGAAAGAGCCATATTTGATTTTCAGAACTTTTTGGGGCTTGAATGAGTAAACCTGTATTGAGAAGACTTTTCGGGCTTTTAAATTTAATTAAATGCTTCGTTTCCATTGCACTGCGCGTGCTCCACCAGACAAGATCCCTGATTTCTTCTTGTCCACGTTTGACTAACTTCATGGTAATTAAGCTTTGAAAATTTTCTCCTTGATTTCTTAAATCGACCTTTTCCATCACTTCAGTACCTGTTAAAGCCCAGCAGTGAGAGCTCCATAAAAAAAATAAAAGTCCTAACAATTTCATTCACGTCCTCTTCGAGAGTAGGTTACCATTAATGCACTCGGCAGAATGAACACCGTCGCCAACGTGGCAGACACTATAGCCAAGATATTCAGAAATCCAAAGTAACCCAAAGGTTTGAAACTGGAAAGCAAAAATACACTATAACCAGCAACAAGAGCTGCAGTCGTGTTTACTATTGCTCGACCCGTAGTGATCATCGTCTCACGCAACGCCAAAAGAACACCTTTGGAGTTCTCGAGGTTACCCTTAAAGGAGAGTAAAAAATGAACAGAATCATCCACGCCAATGCCAATAGCCATTGCTGAAACTAGACTGGTCGCTATATCCAATTCTATCTTCATCCATGCCATAAAGGCAAAATTTGTCAATATAGCAAATAAGGTCGGAATGAGTGAATACAAAGAGAGAAACGGAGATCTAAGGACAGTTAAAGTCATAAGAAAAACGACACTTACGGCCGCAAGGATCGAGTATATCTGTCCTTTTACAATTCTCTGTAAAGTGTTCCGCCACATCTCGATATCGCCATAATTATAAACCTCAAACGGATCACCGAGCTCAGATTGAAGTCCGGACGTGATCTGCTCTACAATATCTTGATAGTATTGAATAGGTTTTTCAGAAAAAGTCCCATCTTCATTTTCAATCAGGGAAAAACGTCCAGTTAATCTCACTTTTTGATAGTCTACGTCCGCGACATATTTAAAATCCTCTTCGACATCTCCTGACCAAGAGTAGACTTCTAAGTACTGCGCAATTTCACTATCATTGTCACTGATCTTATAAAGTGAAGACCTTCCGTTGTACGCCTGACTCATTTGCTTGACATAGTCACCAAATGAGACTGTGACCTTTACATCTTCTGGATATAAGGACTTTAAATTTTCCGAAACCTTATCCATTGCTTTTAAAACATAGCTTTTTGCAGCTCCATCCCTTTTTTGTGAATCTATAACTATGTTAAAATTTAAAATACCTCCGAACGCTGAAGACACCTTCCTCGTAGCTTGAACGATCTCTGAATGATCTCTAAAATACCCTAAAGTTGAATAATTAGAAGTAACATAAGGAATTTGCCAAAGGAACAAGAACACAATCGCCAGAGAAACGACAATCACTTTAATTGGGTTCTGACAGATTTTATCTGAAAACTGACTTAAAAGAGGACTCCATTTTGATAGGCTAGTATCGCCTTGAAAACCTTTGCCTCCACCAAATACTTTGATCAATGCGGGTATGAGGAACAAAGCCGAGGCCGCAGCTCCGGCAACGCCGACAGCTGTTATAAAGCCAAACTCTTGAATAGTTTTTACTGGACTGAATATATTTGCTAAAAAACCACCCATTGTCGTCGCAGCAGTTACGACAATTGTGCCAAAAATTCTTTTACCCGTAAGACGTAAATGCTCTTCTCTTGAATGACTTGGAAAGTCTCTCTGAACCAGATAATATTTGGTCAAAAAATGGATACTGTAAGATGTGGCAATAGCAATCAATAAAATCGGAATTGCATTGCTAACTACATTCAGAGAAATACCTACCCACGACATCATTCCCATAGAAAGAACTATTGCGAAGCCAATCCCTATCAAAGGGAAAACCACTCCCTGCCAACTTCGAAATGTAAAAAATAAGAAAACGCTTGTAATAATAAAAACCAGTGGCACCAAAATCATCAGATCGCGATCCATAAACTTTTTAATAGCAGTATTTATCACTGGCCATCCACTAACATTCCAATGGGGACCTACATTCTCTTTAGTCAAAAGGCCTTCCACAGCATATGTCATCTCTTCCTCTGTAGTGCCTTTTTTAAACTCTACAAAAAATGTCAAACTGTCACTATCCTTACTCCAAATCTGCCCATCGTAAATAGGATAGGTTTCTAGACGTTTCTTTAGTACTTCTAAATCTTCAAGTTGTACCGGAGCCTTAGGCGCAAGATCAACTACCTGGAAACCTCCGCCATCAGCTTCTAAGTGCTTCACGGAAAATATCGACGAAACCTTTTTTACGATCTGATTTTCCATAAGGGAATCCGTAACGGCTTTCAGTTTCTGAGCATCTTCGATATTAAATCCCTTTTCAATAGCTACAAGTACAAAGCTGGAATCGCCAAAAATGGGCTCCATCATTAACTTCTTTTGATAAGAGACGTCTTCTTGACTCACAAGCTGACTTACATCTGCAACCTGCTTTAAACGATGCAATCCCAAGCCAATAGCAACAGCCACAATAAAAAAAACAAAGAAAATTTTTTGAGGCGACTCGATTGAATAGCTTAAAAAAGCAACCTGTCTTTTCATCGAGCACACCTCAAAATCTTACTTTCATAGATCGAACCTATGAAAAGTGCCTCTCCTGGATCGATAGCTACAGATCCAGAAGAATGCATATCACCAGGGTCTTCAAAAACCGTTTCTAATTTAGGCTCCTGTTGAGAAAATTTTAGACGTAGAATTCGAGTAGGAGATTTACTTATTTTTCCCTCTGCGAAATTTTTCAAATCAAAAATCTTCGGATGAACTCCAATTAAAAAGTCACGTTTTTTTGGATTGAACACGAGATTGTCTGGGAAGCCATCAATCGGAATTGAGGAATTATGCCGAGCAGAAAAACCACGTAGATCATAGCTATGAATTTTCTTGCCCAACATCTCCGCTACTAGAAAAGATTTTCCATGATCTTTCCAAGCCAGGCCATTTGCAAAAGATAAATTCGAAACAATTTTTCTCCATTGACCGTTATGAAATAAGAATATCGATCCCCAACCAATTCTAGAGAAATTTTCCAACATCTGAACTCTGTGATTTCGCGAACTATGATCTAAGCTGACTAAAAATGTTGACGCATCTATGACGAGCACATCATTTGCAGTTTCTATTTCAGCGCCAAAGTGGGTGGTCAAATGCTTTACTTTTTTAGTACTTAACCGAAATTCAAAGACTTCAATACTGTCCTTACTCGGACGATGATTGACTACAAATATTTTGTACAAATCCTCATCTATTTTTAGTACATCTAACCCATGAGGATTAAAGGGAAATGAAACTCCTAAATTAAGATATTCTGGAACTGGCTGAAATTCATGGATGGGTATCAATACCAAACCACCCAAATAGGTTTTTTCAATGGGATATTTTGGCGGAAAGTATCCTGATGTAGCCACTAAATAGGGACCTAAAATGGCCATATCCTCAGCACCAGGAATACCCGGAACAGATTGACAATTGAATGGATTGATCAAAGTGACTTTCGAAAAAACCCCGGAATCCGCGAGGAGCAGACCGACATGCAGTAGGAGACTGAAAATGCAAAAAATAGCTATGATCTTCATTGTTTTCACTGCTCTAAATTAGCTCTAAGAACCCGCAAAATAAAGCCTTAAACAAAGCTTTAACATTTTGATAATAACCAACAGCTCTCTAACAACCTCAAGCCATCCCCTGAGCGACCTAGGAGTGTCAAGTTCCGTCTTAAAGTTCCGTCTTAAATTTCCTCAAAAAGGACCTTTCCCCCCTGATTCAGGTTAGTTTAAACACCTCATTCATGGCATCAGATTTGTAGCTCCAAAAGGAACTCAGTGATCTTTGGAGGCCACGTGAAAAAAATCCATACAATCCTACTTTTAAGCTTTCTGATTGGATCTCTAAGCGCCTCTTCGACCCTTCTGCCTTCCGGAAAGGGCGTGATAATCAGAAAGGGCGAGACCCTGAAATACTTTGTATTTGAGCCCAAAAACGTGAGCCAACAAAAAGGCGATATATTTTACCTCCCTAGCCTTTTTAACAACCCATCCGAGAGCCAAGACCTACTCGAACAATGGGTCGAAATGGGCTTCAGAGTTATATCCATCAAACACAGAAATTTGAAAATCGAAGACAGCTTAGAGGACCTTCAAGAGGTTGAGAAGCTGACTCGAATAAGGCAAGAGGTGCCAATTTTTGTCGCCGGCTGGTCAAAAGGAGGCCTAACGGCTCTTAGACTCCTACAATCAGAAATAGACTTTGGCGGGAGAACACTAAAAGGGATTGTGGTATTTGCCCCTTTTATCGGGGCGGCGCTTGGACAATTTAGTCCTGACTTAATTCACGACGATCCTCGCTCCAAACCCGAAACAAACGTGTCCTTTTCTGAAATTTACAACCTTTTAAATAACGGTTTTGCTGTAAGAAATAAAAAACAAAAAAATATTCCTATTTTGGCATTCATTCCAGGAGAAGATATGCACGTTGATCCCTCAGTCACATTAGACTGGGTCAATTGGCGCTACTATTTAGGATATGAAATTTATCCGTATTTCTGCCCTGAAGGATACCACGAAGTTCAACATGAAACACATAACGAAATTAGCAATACCGTCCAGTATGTTACCAGCCTCTTTTTAGCTCTGGCTCAAGAGGGTCGACAAGCGGACTTCAAGGATTTAACATCGGAATATTTTTCCGCTTGTCGCCTATACTCATATGACAGCAGAAAGATTAAATCCCTAAAGGCTCTAAAGACAGAACCTCTCGCCCCTTAAAAGAAGGCGACGCACCAATTGTGATCACTTTTTTCGGCATATTCAATGCCCTTAGTGTTCACAAAACAGCGTCGCCAAAGTATGTTAATTTGATTCTTACGGTTCCAATAAAATCCTTATTGACAGATGAAAATAGACCTATAGGTTACCCCTATGGAATTTATAAAGAACAGTCAAATTCAAGCCAACGAAACTTCCAGTTTTTACGAAAAATTGGCATCTGAAATGATCGTTTCACTTAGAAAAGACCGTTCACAAAAGGAACTGTCTGAATTACTGGGATATCGTTTTAATCAGGTTGGAAAATGGGAGTCAGGAGCCACTCGGTGCTCTTGGAACGACTTTTTTTTGGTTTGCAAGATCAATGATATTTGTTTAGAAGAGAATATTCTAGAACATTTCTGTTGGAGCCCACCTCAAAGGGAATTTAAAGATCATAAGTATATCATCAATCACCTTCTTCATTTTTTTGGCCACGCAAATCTTACTGATGCCTCTCGGAGTTTGCATCGAAGCAAACCTGTAATTTCTCGGTGGCAAAGAGGTGTTGTAGAACCGAGCTTGTCAGATGTTCTTCAGTTTATTGACTCAAAACCTTTTATTCTCGTAAATTGGATCAGGTCCCTTCTTCATGAGGATTTAGCTATTCTCTCAACTAAAATAGAAATAGAAAAAACCACACTTACTGGTCTTCTCTCCCATCCTGTTGTCCCCATTGTTAATGCCTGCCTTCACTTAGAAGAGTACAAACAATTTCAAACCCACTCAAATGAGTGGATTTCAAAAAAAATTGCAGAGCCAATAGAAAATGTGGAAATGGCCCTTAAGATTTTAGAGAATTTTCATATTGTAGAATATAGAAATCAAAAATTTTGGTCCTATTTAACAAATCTATCGATGTATCGAATTCCGAATTTCCGCGTTCTTACAAAGCACCTGACCCGGAAAATGGCAAATCTATTTGATGAAGGTGCCGCTCATACGCCAAACCTCAAACGACCGTCTATGTCTTCGACCTCTTTACACCCCCTTTCTGATGAAGCGGCAATTCGTCTAGTAGAGTCCATTTCTAGATTTCACCGAGAAGTTTCTAAAATTGCCCTTGACGACAAAGGCATAAAAACTCATGTACGAGCTCTTGTTTTGCATTCTATCGACTGTGAAATTTCTGGCCGATAATCCGCTCTTCGAGAACTTCTGTTATAAACGTGATGTTTCTATATTAGAAACGACCGTTTCTTCTTTAGAAAAATCAAGACCTCAAGCTAGCTCCGCAGAATCAATTCGGAGACATTTGTCATTTTTCAGACTCATTATAGGAGTAGATGTTACCTCAACAAAATTACAACTCTCATTCGTCAACAAATACTCCTCCTGTCTTTGACTACAATACAGCATTTTCTCGAAACCTTGGCTGGTTCACTAGCGAAGAACAAAACATCATCCGTCAAAAAAGAATAGCTATTGTTGGTCTTGGCGGTGTTGGCGGAAATCACTTAATGTCTTTTATAAGAACAGGATTCAGTAGATTCAAAATAGCCGACTTCGACGAATTCGCTCTAGAAAACTTCAATCGGCAAGTGGGATCAGACATTGAAACGATAGGACATCCGAAAATAGACGTTTTAAAAAAATCGGCGCTCTTACTTAATCCAGACAGTAAGATTGAGTGTTACAATAGGGGGATCGATCAAGACAACATCGAGAGTTTTTTAGAGGACGTCGACATTCTAATCGATGGTTTAGATGTATTTGTTTTGGACTTAAGAATTCAATTATACGAAAAGGCTCACCAACTTGGCATTCCTGTTGTTACCGCGGGACCGTTTGGGGCTGGAACGGCCTTGATGGCCTTTCACCCAAAAGGCATGTCATT
>JAGRAG010000100.1 GCA_020435025.1 Bdellovibrionales bacterium
CTATGCTCCCTTTACAGCACTTCATGCGCTGCGAGTCAACCTCCATGAGCGGAAATCAATCTTGATTTTTTTTTGGCAGCTTTCTTCGTCCCGAAACAAGGTCGGCAATCGTTTCAATATAAAATGGTTTTTCAAGCGCTTTGATCTTTTCTTCTAACTGTTGCCAACTCATTTCCGGCGAAATCGGAACCCGCTTTTGAGCGACAATGGGGCCTTCGTCGTACTTTGGAGTCACAATATGAACGGTGATGCCCGACTCTGCTTCTTTGTGCTCAATCACCGCTTGATGAACACGCGATCCATACATGCCCTTTCCCCCAAATTTAGGAAGAAGACTTGGATGAACATTTAGAATTTTTCCAGCAAGAAAACTCAGCGTCTGCGGGCCTATCAGATTCATATATCCAGCTAAAATGGCCCAGTCCGGCTTCCATTGTTTCAGCTGAGACTCGATTTGAGCATCTTGAGAAGTCCTGTTTCCGTCTTTGCCGATTTCGCAAATGGAAAAGGGAACCTTAAGGCGCTTAGCTCTCTCGATCACGCCCGCATCAGAACGGTTCACGATCAGCCCCACTACTTCCGCTAAAATCTCACCTGAACGCACAGCATCCACAATCGCTTCAAAAGTCGATCCATTCGCAGAAGAAAAAATAACCAGTCGAGAGTTTTGCACGGGCCTACTATGTAAGGATTTCGAGAAAAATACAACCATGCAGTTGTAGGAGTTGCAAAGACGTTCTCTCAGGATGAATCCATGGCCCTTGTCTGGAAATTCTTATAAAAGTAAAATCAAGCAAGACTGATTTCAACATAGAATCAAAGGAAATTTTGTCTGTTTCTAAAAAGGGGGTCATCATGAAAATGAAATTTGCTTTTGCTGTAAGCAGCTTCTTACTAACTGTATCACTTTATGCAGAACCCGCAAATTACCTTAAAGTTGTTCAATCTGTAGTTGATACACATCGAGTCGCCGCCACTTATTCTGAATGGAAATCCTCTCATAATAATCCCCATCATCTTTTAGATTCTATGAAAGTGGTCAACAATAAAATTGAAGAATATGACCAAGAAAAATTGAACCAGCTCTGCGCAGCCTTAGAAACACTCAGTAACGAAGACGCATCATTATTTTACTCTGACCTATCGACTCTCTCGGAAAATAATCGTCCATCATGTATAACCCGTTTTCTCAACCGTCAGAATCAATATTTTAATAACTCTCAGCTACATATTCAGGCCACTCGAATAATGATCACTCCTATGGCTGGCACGTTAAGGACAATCTCCCCCTCACAAGCAGTCACTTTAGATGTGACGGGAGGACCTCGTTATGTGACGGCAGATCTTCCTCAGAAAACGATCGCCTTCACCTTTGATGATGGACCTCACAAAGTACTCACACCAAAACTATTACAGATCTTAAAAGATGAAAATATCCAATCGACTTTTTTTGTGGTTGGTCAGAATGTAAAGCGGTACCCTGAAATGATTATTGATGAACTGTCTTTAGGCCATACTGTGGGCACTCACAGCTGGAGTCACAAACAGCTTCCTAAATTGCGATTTCAAAGTGCCGTTAATGAAATTGATGATGGTTTTATTTCAGTGATTGATACGGTCGGCAAGGTCACTCCTTTTTTTCGTTTTCCTTATGGGGCTAGAAATTCGGACTTGAAAAGTTATTTGCAGCAAAGCGATATTGCCGATTTTTTTTGGACCATCGATACTCTTGATTGGAAGATTAAAAACCCCGAAAAACTATTAGATTACGCTCTCGAGCAAATAGAAAATGTAGGACGCGGAATCGTACTCTTTCATGACGTCCAGCCTCAAACTATTGCTATGTTCCCCTCTCTGATCGCTCTCTTAAATGAAAAAGGTTATAAAACCGTCGTGTTTCAATCTAAAGAGTCTATAGAACGTGTCCCAAAAATCCGTTAACAACTCCATTAGTTTAGTCAGCTGGTCAACTCTTACAGAGGCAACTTCACGAACCGCAGAAATTCGCGAGATTTTTTTTCTATCTTCGCTTCGCAAAGATTTTATCACTGAAGAAGAAAAAGAAAATTTTTTTAATCGATGGACCCAATATTATTTCGATTTCTGTCCCGACAGTCTGTTTTTAGCTTTAGATACGATAACCCAAAAAACTTTAGGATATTTAACTGGGTGTGAAGACAGTCAGCTCGCACTTCCCTTACTAAGTAGTCAAATTCCTAGCTACCCCTTATTTTCAGATCAGTTCCAGCAATACCCGGCCCACCTTCATATCAACTTGCACCCCGAAAGCCGCGGAAGGGGCATTGGAAGCCACCTTATATCTCAATATATTCAAAAAATTAAACAGATGGACCTTACCGGTGTACATATTATCACCTCACCCAAAGCGCAAAATGTTTCTTTTTATCAGAAAAATGGTTTTGAGACGACTTTAACAAGAGACTGGAAGGGCTATCCTCTTTATTTTATGGGACGCCCTCTTTAATCCACAACTATTGCTTGAGCATTAAATAAAAAAGCTCTCCTGTTGCTTTTTGATTCGAGGCGGCCACTGCAGCATAGTGACTTTCTCCAAAATACAGATCAACGCGGCCTTTGCCTTTAATCGCTCCACCGGTATCTTGATCTAAGAAAAATCGAGAAAATGGCTTATGTCTAATTTTTCCTGAGCCAATAGGACCAACCGAAGCTTCGTCCACACGAGTGGTTTTTACATAAGTTAATAGCCCCTTAAATCGGTAAAGTTTTGAATCCGTCGCCAACGATCTTCTATTGGTCAAAGAAACTAAGTCACTACCCTCAGGTTGGTGCTGCGATTTTTTAAAATAGACATATGATGGACACGAAGAATAGACCTCTCTTTGCCTTTCTGGATGCGCCTCCAGATATCTTCGTTGAGAGGCAATGGACGGATCGCTGATCATGCCTTGTTGAATCATGTATTTAGAAATGAAATTCCAACTCTGACCGTTGGTTCCCGCATAAGACAGATAAAAATCATCAGGTTTGCTTCCATCGCTTTCTGAAACAAACTCTACCTTTCCTCCACCTTCAACATGCAAAAGATAAACTTCAAATAAGTTATTAGTATAAAACAGCTCATGGCCTTTGCCATCTAAAGCACCTTCGAAATCAATGGCTTCTCTATCTTTTTGACGCTCTCTGGATCGAGAAGGTAGGGAGTACACAGCCCATGGATAATCTTTTGTTTTAGTCAAAGACCCTTTCAATGTGGGGGTATAATAACCAGTAAACAACGTGGTGTTTGTTTCACCATAACGTGGATCTCCGGGTTGCAAGTCGGGCACATAAACATTAAATCGCGAACGAATCTCTTGATTCAACATTTGATAGCAGACCGGTCGCGTCGCCTTACCCGGTAGACTTTTCATACAGTTTTGCGTTTTTCTAACAAGGACTAAAAACTCCTCCAAAGATCGTAATGTCATATCTAAAGAATAAGTGGTGTCACCCAGCTGAATGGTGCCAGAAAGGCTGCGCTTCTTGTATCTGGCAATTTGGCGACTGATAACTGTTTCCATGTTTTCAAAATCAATGTCGTCTTCGAAGTCCGGATATTCGTTCTCAGAAAGCGCTTTTGTTGGAGTGCTGTAGGCTGCTGAAGGCCACAATTCTTCATCGGTGCTTAAGTCAAATTCTTCAGCAGCGGCTCCCAATGACAAAAACATTTTTATTATGAATAGAGATATAAAAAATCGTATAGACACCGTCTTCCCTCCGTGGAAAAAGTCATCCGCGCTTCCATGCAGAAACTTTAAATTTAGGAATCGGCTCTTCTTAGAGGAAGAGGCTAAACATGAATAAGAGGATAAGAAACGACTCCCGCGAGTATGTATTCAATTTTGCAGAGTCATGGATTCAGAAGCAACTGGCACAGACCCTAGGTAAGACAAAGGTCCTTTGAAAGAGCCTCTCAGCGAGGATTTTAAGACCTAGGGCCAAGTGACTGCGTCACCGCTTAGATTATCAATAAAGACGACTTCCTAGTATCTTCTAATATCTTTACTCTCGAACACCCGTAACACATCGGCTGCCACTCCCATGTAGCTTTTTTATTAAGTCTTCTAACTCCATGTTGTGATCCGCCGACAGTCTTTCAAAGCTTCCAGCATTCAATTCTATTTCATATTGCCGTATAAAGTCCGGGTATTGTATTCCAATTTTCCCAATGATCTCTTGAAAATCCGCTATAGCTCCGCGATACTGAGCTTCTATCTTAAAGCGATTGAACGGACTATAAGCACTCAGGTCAAGAACTTGAAACAGTGCTGTGGCTACACGAAACCGAGATAGTTCATAAGAAAGAAAATAAGCCTTCTCACTCATCTCGATAGCGTCAACAGTCTTCTGACTTCTAATACTCTGATACTCTATCCAGGCCCCTTTTAGATCAGCTAAATTCGCTTGTGACACAGGCCTTAGATCTTCAAGTAACAATAGATTTTCCCCTTTTTTCTTGAAATAAAGTTGTCGCTCCTTCTGATATCTTATGATGATCTCAACACCGTCTTTAAGTAAACGATCATTAATTATCTCGGTACGTCTTTTAACAGGTATGCCAAATAGAGCTTTCATCAAGTCCGCAACTTCTAGATACCTGTTTCTCAGTTCAAATAACTCTGTTCCAAATTGTTCCCGAATGGATTCTTCAGATTCAACTACCGTAGGAATAAGAGCTTTTAGCTCTTCCGCGGAACCGCCCTTCTTAAGGGAAATACGATCATCACTTCCAGACGCACTCAGCGCTAATGAGAAAAGAAAAAAATAGGCTGGCAAGAAATTTAAACGCTTCAATACTAAACTCCAAACAAACTTCGTCACCTTTAGTTGATTTGTTATACATCTCCTACTAAAGCCGCTTTCTCCTTACACTAAACACCGCATCTTTTAGATCATAAAGCAAAGATCAAGCCAGCCACTTTCGTCACTGTTGTGTGCCATTTAGTGGCCCTCCTATGCAGGATCATCTTACTCCACAATAAACTTGATATAACATATTGTAATTACTTCGGTTTTATGGTGTTGTCAGGCTCGTCATGGTCTCTATTTTGCTAGAAGACTAAGAGAGGAGAACTCATGAATAAGAACGTAATATCTCTACTTAATTTATCTCTCACATCAGCGCTGATTTTTCTTACAGTCGGCTGCAGTCCCGATCAAAGCCGAAGTTATTTTAGAAAAGCAGCGGAGGGCGCTAAAAGCGCAAAGGCTCAAGGGGCGGCAAATGATAACTCCTACATATCTACCTTCACCGTCGACAAAGATCGCAAAGTTACCAAAGATGGTAAAATGAAATGCCTTAATCTTCAAAAAACGATTGAGTCCTTAGTTACAAGCGTTGGCGTCACGGGAAAGAATGATGCTACGACTAAGAAATCAAATACCAGCGTTGAAGCTGTTCACTATGTTCGCTCTATCCAGTTTAAAAAAAGTGCAAACAATGTCTCTTATGAAAATCTTGAGTCTCTAAATGGAGAAAAAATCTTACCCGAGTTCCTTAGAAAGAATCCTTCAAGCCCGACGCTCACTTACCTTAGTGACTTCTTTACCAGTAGCCGCTGGCCCCTAGGGGCCGTAAAACAAAATGATTGTACTACGGTCAGTGCCTCGTTTGTAAATGATGCTGATACGGTGGAGAACATCAACTATACAATCGTTGATGCTAATAGCACAAGACTAGTTCTTGAGAGTCAAAGTTCAAATATTATTCTTGCATTTGTCGGTACCCAGATGGTGTCTACTGTTATTCGTAAGTTGCCCGTTCTTTCTACGTGCGATCAAGATAGCTTCACTACGTCCCCAGTTTTACAAGAAGTTTCCGTCGTACTTCAGTGGGGCGGAAAAGTAAAATCACCTGCCAGCATTGATTTTGAAATTGCATCAGCCCTTGCTTCTATAAAAAAGCGAATCCCGCAAACTTTAAATACTATTATCGAAAGCCATAAAAACCAGGGAAGTCGACTCGTTTCCATTCCTTTAGATACTCTAAATCTTACTTTCGATGCCACTGACGCAAATAACGACGCAAACAAATGCATTTAGTTATTGTGCGTCGGATTGTGCGCTCGGTTCTGCTTTCTTGAAGCAATCCAGCTTCAGGCAATTTTTTTCTATTTTACCTAGAATAGGAAAGGCCGCCATATCGACTTCGAACCGATGAGCATTATAAATTTGAGGTACAATCATGAGATCAGCAATACAAAGTTCATCACCGAATGCATACTCTCCGGCTGTTTCTGATATTACTTTTTCAATCGCCTGAAACCCTCTATGTATCCAGTATCTTGCCCACTCGGATTTACCTTGGGAATCTAATCCAAATCTCTGTTGAATTTCATTTAAAACCGATAGATTTTGAATAGGATGAATCCCACTATTGATCATCTCTGAAACCTGAATCATTTTTGAACGCAACTCCAAATCACCGAACAGAATTTTCGGGTTAGGATACTTCTCGTCGAGATACATCAATATGGCCATAGACTGAGATAAGATCATCTGGTCATCGACAAGGCAAGGCACCTGTCCCATAGGATTTAACACTTTAAACTCTGCGAGGTTTTGCTCTCCTCCACTTTTTACTAAATGAATTGGTTTATATTCATATTCAATGTTTTTTAGTTCTAGGGCTATTCTTACACGGTAGGAGGCCGAACTTCGAAAATAGCTATATAGCTGTATCATATATCACCACTTTTAGAAAAATCCTGTTTCTGCTAATCTACAACACCCTTCACCATTCAACCAGAAATGACAGTTATTGTCGCTAACGTAAGAAGTTCTCCAACTTGTCTTAATAATCTCTAGTTATATTCAATGTTTAGTATGCAGAATCGGGCCTTAAATTTGCATTTCTTACGTAAGAAGTCCCCAGCGGTCACTGGGGGTTCGACTACGTAAAGGACTATTTATGATTAAATTCTACTCCACCATCTTATTTTTTATATTTGCATCTACCTCAACGATTGGATGTGCTTCTAACCAACACAAACAATTAGCGAAAATCTCTCCGCAGATGGACAAACAGGATGTTTTAGAAATTGCTGGTTCACCAACACAGGCTACTTATGAAAACGACCATCATGTATGGATATACCGTTACCCAGTTGAAAGAAATATGGAAGCGACAAAGATTACCTTTCAAGATGGCTTTGTCGTTGATGTAAAACCCTACGCATTGCGCCCAGATAAAAGCACTGTGGCAATGGACTCTTCTGACTTTTTAGAATATGACAAAGAGATCTTAAAAGGACAGAAACAACGAACTAAAAATTTTATTGATTTAGAGGAATGAGCTTAAAAAATTACCTTTCACAATTTGACGATTTCAATCTGTTAAACATTGTTGGCCCCATGAATCCGCCACCTCATTCACTTGTTGAGCCTCTTATTTATATCGATGGCGGAACTAAATTTAAAGATGAACTTTTTGGCTATTCCGTTGGTGATGGCGACTCTTCGACGATTCCCTTAGACGAAACCCTTAATCCTGAAAAGGATTTCTCGGATTTAGGATATGCATTGAATCAGATCACACGACCTTTTCCAAATATTCACCTCTTCGGTTTTCTTGGTGGTCGTCGCGATCACGAGATTTTTAATCTTGGGGAAGTCTATCATTTTCTATCTCGACAGCATTCTCCCGTGACAGTCACCATTGATGAAGAATGGTACGCCTACTCTTCTGGCCGCTGGGATATCGATGTTTTTGGGACCTTTAGTGTCGTCACCTTTGCAGATGCCACGCGTGTCAGTCTATCCGGACACTGTCGATATCATATCCCAAAAGGAACTAAAGTTCCTACTGTAACCAGTTTCGGCTTAAGCAATGTAGGAGAAGGCATCGTTCATCTTGAATGTGATCGGCCCGTTTTTATATACTCTCCTGATGGTCAATTACATCTATAAAGAATTCTAAAAACTCATTTCAATGTCTTTTTGTCTGTCTTTTTTCTCTTTTTTCTTACGGATACGAGGCACAGCTATCGGCTCATCATCTTTTGCAAAAGATCTATATTTTTTGTAAATAAGCTCCCCCGCATCAGTCAGCATATCATCCAAGTCCAATTCCTTTTCAAGTTGCTTAAGAGTTTGCATTCTATACGGGGTGTACTTGCGCTTCGTTGTATTTGATTTTTCGGGAAACATGTGTTCCAACTCGCTGCCCACTTCATTATAGTTTTTTACAGCCCTCCCATAGTCTTCATACAGATTTACCACTTTTTCTTGAATGACCTTAAAATTCGGATCGTTTTTAGAAGTCTCTTTCAACTCTTTAATAGCCGATTGAAGGTTAGCACGAACGGTCTTCATTTCCGATTGATAGGTGTTAAATTTCGTAAGTTTTTTGTCATATCCATTGTCCACTTCTTCTTTTTCAGATTGAGTTTCACCACCTTCGCTACTTTCCGCATAACTGATCGCTTGAAGGTTTATCAACACCCAACAAACACTTAACACCACAAAAAATCTTCGCTTAACTAACGAATATCGCATTTTGCTCCCATGAAATTTTTAGCGGCATTCCTCGAAGGCGTTGAATAAGAACCGATGCCTTTACAGCAGAAACACCCTCTATTTTAATACATCCATTTTTTGCAGTTTCCAAAATCGCCTTCTCATCCCATAGAAATCGACTGTCTTCCATAGCAGCCATCAATTCTTCTCTAATATCCTTAGAGTCAATTCCTTCAATTTTAACGGTAAAAAGTAAATTTCCCTCTCGTCCTTGGGAAATTTCAGAGTTTCCATAGTCCGCTATTTCCGACATGTCTTCCGGAGCATAGGCCGGAGGCACCGATTCAATTGATTCCGAAAACACATTTTGGTCTTGGCCTTCATCTGACACAGACTCCAACCAGTCTTCGCCACTCGATGCTGCTTCCCCTATTTCTTGGTGCGGAGGCAGAGAGTCCCCTTCTACGAAGTTTTCTCCCATCTTGACGTCTTCCTCTTCCGCAATTCCATCAAGTTCCTCCGGTACCGTTGCGCTGACTTCAAATTCCGACTCTGAAGAATTCCACGGCACATGGTTTCCTTCAGCTACTTCCTCAAAAGTTTCGTCAGCTTCAGAAGTGAAGTAATCAGACTCTCTTTCTAAATTATCACCAGAGGGAAAGTTTACTTGAGGGTGGCTCTCTTCTGTGTAATCCGGTACCTCTACCACGCCCGCATTCGCATAGTTGATCGGATCAGATTCATCGCTGCTATTGGGCTCACTCATAGTAGGAATGCCGTCCATATCTACAAAAAGTGTCGTGCCACAACTGTCACAGACAACGAGTCCAAACTCATCAGTAACGTTTGCTTGGCAGCTTGGACATGTTCCCACTCCGCCAGTCCTCCAAAATCTATTATAGATTCATGCCTCAAAATCAAAAACTCTAACTGACGATCTTAAATGCTACTTAAACAAAAAGGCCGACACAGAGTTGATCCTTCTGAGACTCCACAATCTTTGATTATACCTACTGTTTGGGAATTTCTTAAACAAGACCCCCTTCATCCAAGAACTAAGTCGAGGTCGATAGGGCCTTCCTGCACAAAACTAAAGAGGCTTAGGACTATCTAAGCTTCTTTTTTTTCTGCTTTTCTAAACGTCGTCTTTCGGCGCGATTCATCTTTGGTCCATCATCGTATGAATCCCCTCCTCCAGAATACTGGAGCTCCGCAGGACCCGGACCTTGTGGGTTCATGGATGGAAAGCCCATTTTGGAATTTGAAGAAGAAAATCCTGTCTGAGCCGTCTCATCTTCACTACCGTGATAATCGAAATGAGAGTCCTCAAAGGAAGAACGTTCACTTTCTAAGCGGGCTATATCTCTAGGGTCCATAAGTTGAACCTTTAAAAGCTTTTCAATTGTTTCGCTTTGTATATTCGCCATCATTCTTTCAAAAGTTGCAAATGCCTCTTTTTTATATTCAATCAACGGATCTTTCTGAGCATAGGCTCTTAGGTTGATCCCCTCTTTTAAGCGATCAATTTCTAAAAGATGCTCTTTCCAGCGCGTATCAATCGTTTCTAAAAGAACAATTTTTTGAAGCTCCTCAAAGTGTTCACCTAAGTGTCCTTTTTGAAAATCAAAAACTGTTTTCACTCCTTTAGATACCATGTCAGTAATGCCATCAAAAGTGAGTTTGGCTCTCTCTCCATAATCTAACTTAACGCCATACTGCTTTGCACAGGCAACATCCAAACCGTCTAAATCCCATTGATTTGGCTTACTTCCTTCAGGAACATAGTTATCTAGAATTCGCGAGGTCACATCCCCTAAGAAATCCAACACCAAACGGTCAATACTATCACCCGCAAGAACTTGCTTGCGGAGTCCATAGACTGAATTTCTCTGCTTATTCATAACATCGTCGTAATCTAATAAATGTTTACGAATATCAAAGTTATGGCCCTCTACTTTTCTTTGGGCTCCCTCAATGGCCCGAGTAACCATACCCGCAACGATCGGCTCATCATCTGGAACATTTAACGTGTTCATGATCTTTTGAATGCGTTCTCCGTTAAAAATCCGCATCAAGCTATCTTCAAGGGAAAGGTAAAATCTCGACTCACCTGGGTCTCCTTGACGTCCCGATCGACCCCGTAACTGATTGTCAATTCGCCGAGATTCATTTCGTTCCGTTCCCATTATAAAAAGGCCACCTAACTCAAGAACTTGTTCTTTTTCCCTGGCACACTCCGATTCAAACCTCTTAAGAGCGTCAAAATACTGTTGGCTAGATTCATCGCCATCGGTTTCTTTGCTGGCAAGCGCCTCAGCATTTCCACCCAGCTTGATGTCTGTTCCACGGCCCGCCATATTCGTCGCAATGGTGATCGCATTGAGTCGACCTGCTTGAGACACAATCTCCGCTTCTCGTTCATGATGTTTCGCATTTAAAACATTGTGAGTGATGCCTCTTTTTTTCAAATGTCGACTGATCAACTCTGACTTTTCAATACTGACTGTTCCGACAAGAATAGGCTGCCCTTTTTTATGCCTTTCTGCGATGTCTTCCAC
Organism: Bdellovibrionales bacterium; assembly: GCA_020435025.1. GTDB lineage: Bacteria > Bdellovibrionota > Bdellovibrionia > Bdellovibrionales > UBA1609 > JAGRAG01. The sequence continues at coordinate 11,037 of JAGRAG010000100.1, forward strand.
CATAGCATTGAGCTTGCCAATTTCTGATTTGTACACAACATCTTCCTGGTCCAAACGCGCGATGGGCTTATTTGTAGGAATCACAACGACATCTAAATTATAAATTTTCTTAAATTCGACCTCTTCCGTCTCGGCCGTACCCGTCATACCGGCAAGAGTGGGGTACATTCGAAAGTAGT
>JAGRAG010000101.1 GCA_020435025.1 Bdellovibrionales bacterium
CGAGTTTGGGTGGTGCGCTGCTCACGGAGTGAGCGGTGCAGCTGCCCACCCTGTTTGAGTCTTTTGAGCAATGTAGAGGAGTTGCAATTTTCGGAAGGAATTCATCCGCAAGGAAAGGGTTCAGTTTATGCAATAAAAAAGAGCACTTTATGTGATAAAGTGCCCTTCGGAAGTTGACGGATCATTTTTCGATTAATTAATTGCTTGAGGATTTGACCCCTGTTCGAGTAGATCCCAAATTGATCTTCTTTTGAGTGGCATCAATCTCCGCATAGTCGACAGCGATATTGATCGCCTCTTGCACATCAGCACGTTCAAAATACTTCTTCTCTTTTTCTTCCGCGGTTAGGACTCGATCTAGGTCCTCCCCTTTCTTTTTTGCTTCTTCTTTAGCATCTTTACGTTTTGACATCAGATCACTTAACTTAACCGGCTTGTCTTTCTTCTCCTTAGCTTCTTTTAAATCTTTTTCGATCTCTTTGAACTTCTCTGATGCCGCAACACGTTTTTCTGAACGGACCTTTAATTGCTTAATTGTCGACTTACTAACTAAGTCCCAAGCTCTAGGACCATCTGTGACATAGGCCTCTGCCGACAAGAAAGGACTGATCGTCTTAGGTGGTAAAGAATAGTCTAACTTCGCCTCACCCACATCGTCGTCATCAAACGCATCTGGGAAAGTGATGTCGGATCTCACTCCACGAACTTGAGTGGACGCGCCCCCGGCCGTAAAAAACATCCCGACCGTTGTTTTAATCGCACCCAGATCACCACCCTTTAAAGGTTCCACGGATTGTACGGTGCCTTTTCCAAATGTATGCTCCGAACCAACGATCACAGCTCGACGGTATTCTTTTAAAGTTCCGGAAACGATCTCTGAAGCACTCGCACTAATTCGGCCAATTAAAATCACTAATGGACCGGCCCAGTCGACGGAGGGATCTTCATCCGCCAACGCCAATTCCGGTCGGCGAGGATCTCGATGAGATTGCTTTACAACGTTTCCACGGGCAAAGAAAAGACCTGCAACTTTAACGGCATCATCTAACGACCCTCCACCATTAGTGGATAGATCAAAGACGACGGAATCGGCTTTCTGTTCTCTAACTTGCTTAAAAATCTTTTTTAAATCCTTAGATCCCGAGCGACCACGTAAGCTGCTGTCGGCGTAGAACGATGGAAGAGTCACTACGGCCACTTTCCTATCTACACCAGCCTTGTCCTTTCTCTTTTGAAAATAGACGTGAGCAGCATCATCTTCGAGCTTAATCTTGTCACGAATCAAGTTAACAACCATTCTTTTTGTTTCGCCCCCTTCTTTACGAGTCACAGTCAATCTTACTGTCGAACCCTTGGGACCACGAATCTTTTTTACTACCTCTCTCAGGTCCATCTCGATCACATTTTCGAATTTTCCTTCTTTCCCTTGCCCTACAGCGACAATACGATCTTTAGGCTTGAGCTTACCCGAACGATAAGCCGCGCCTCCAGCAATTAATTGCTCAATCACAGTGAAGCCATCTTTAAAGCTTAAAGAGGCTCCTATGCCTTCTAATGACAAACTCATTTGAATTTGAAAATCCTTAAGAGCATCTTTAGAAAAGTAACTGGAATGCGGATCTAGAGCATGGGCAAATGAATCGATGTATAAGGTCCATAAATCGTCTTGGCTTAAAGTCGAAACTCTTCTCAAATTTCTCTCATAAGATCGAAGCACAAGCTCTTTTGACTTTTCTAATGTTTCATCCGTATCTAGATAGTTTGAAATTTGAAACTGAATATACTTATGTAACAAAACTTCCGATTCTTTGTCGTTTTTAGGTCGTTTTCTCTTTTCAGGATCTAAATACAAAGTCGTATTTTTATCAAATTTAAATTTCGGCCCTAAATACTTTTTGGCCATCGCCACACGTTCCTGCACCCGTTTTACATACAGCTTGTGTGAGCTTTCGACACCAGCACAATTATTCCCTTTTAACTTCTTAAACGACCCAGTTAACATAGATTTTATCTTGGCCACGTCTTTTTCTAATAAATAGAGCTTACCGCTATCTAATTTATCCAAATATTGATCTATCGTTCTTTTTTCTAATTCTTTGTTCAGTTCAGAATAGTTCACATGCCGATCTAAATAAGCAGTTAATATGGGTGCAATATAGCGACAGGATAAGTCTTCTTCTTTTGCCCAACTTATTTGTGCAACGGAAAAAACAAGTAGCGCTAAAACCAGATTTGCAATGGATTTTTTGATGTTCATTTATCTCCCCTTAGATAGTCGGGCTTGGTCTTTACAACCATTATTTATTTAACCACATCTCTCTTTCGGTATCATCAAGAATAAATTATCGGGATTTTTAAAAAAAATCAAAATTGCGCTCTATATCTTTTGAATTTCGTCAAAGAATTGACAGGGACCTAACTTAGGTCAAATCTCCGTTATATTTCCATGTCTCAATATGAGACTTATGACATTTATTGCGACGCGCATTAGTTTATGTTACACAACGAAACCAACGATTTTGAATTCCATTCTTCTAAAATAACGACAATTGATGAATGGATCGACAAGCAAAGTTTTCAATGTGGTCAGAGTGAATCTCTTTTTTCACAAACCGACCTTCATGAGTATCTATAACAAAAAAGCTAAAGTCAGGAAAATCTTTTTTTAGCTCCACCATCTCTTCCACTATCAACTCAATATTTTTGGGATCATCATCGGACATTCCGAATCGATGATGAGGATTAAATCCATATACGGCAATCGCTTTTTCTACAGAAGCACGAATGGCAGATCTTTTAAGCAATGGAACGGGATCTTCCAAATCATGGCCTAACTCTAAACGAGTTGCCGGGTGATTGACTGGATAAAGACTCAAATAATTTGGAGAGTGAGGTAAAAATCCGGTTTTAATCAACATCTCTATTCCCTCTCGCATGGTTTTAGGGTGGTGACCTCGAGCTGTTATTAGTGAGATGGGGCGACGATTAAAGACTGCATGATAAAAACAACTCCAAGAGGGCCCTTTCCAAATATGGTCGGGCAAGTTAAACACCTCAGAGAAATCCTCTAAAAAACCCTGTTTCTTGCCCGCGGCTCTTTCTAAATCCGAGATCTCTTGATCTCGAAAATACCGAAAACTTCCTGTTGTATCTTCAAATCGCAGCTCATAGTCACGGTAAAGCCCATTTTTTCCAATATGGGTGCTATGCCGAGCAAAAAGAGTTGAGCTGACAAAGACCTCATCAGGCTGAGAGCTTTTCACATCCTTTTTTTTAAAAAGAACAATTGGAGTTTTCAAAGTGACCACATTGTCGTCAAAATCAAAAAAATAGAAACTCCGCCCCCCTTTATGAAAATTTCGGTCACTTTCGGGGACCCTTCTTATATTGAGTTCAAGCTGTCCTAACCTATTGTTCACGGATTCATCAAAAGTCATAGTTACACCTTTAAATAGGCGTACCAAATCTTCCTGTGCGCCGCAACACACAGGTTGTGATTTCCGACCCACAGAAATTTATTCACCCTCAAAATCTAAGATCTAGCGGTTCGACGAATCACCGTTGTCTTTTTTGCAGCTTTTTTCGCCGTTTCGGCTTTTGCCGAACTCTTTTTCTTTACCTTGGAGGCCTTCTTATTGACTCCCGACACTGTTTTTGTCGCTGATTTTTTAGCTGATTTCTTTTTAGCCGTCTTCTTTTTACCAACGGAATCTATCTTGTCGGCCAAAATTTCCACGGCTGCCGCCAATGTGAGATCTTCAGGTTTGATATCTTCTGGCAAAGAAGCATTGACCTTACCACACTTAACGTAGGGTCCATACTTACCATCGTAAACCGCAACCGCGTCCCCTGTTTTGGGATGCTCCCCCAACTCTTTTAAGGGTGCCGCTCGCCCACGTGTTCGCTTAGGCTGGGCTAACAATTCTAGAGCTTTTTTCAAGTCGACATCAAAAAGATTTTCCGTTTTAGGAATCGAACGAAAATCTCCATCATGCACAACATACGGACCAAAACGACCAAGACCCTTTTTAATGACCTTGCCTGTTTCCGGATGTTCACCGAGAGTTTTAGGAAGCTCTAACAGTTTCAGGGCTTGTTCTAATGAAAGGTTTTCCGGGTCCATAGTCGGAGGAACAGACATACGCTTCGGTTTCTCCTCCGCCTTACTGCCTTCGTCCTCTCCTAACTGAACGTAAGGACCATATCGACCCGTTAAAACATAGATCGGTTTTCCAGTTTCAGGGTCCTTTCCTAAGGCGTCTGTTCCATTGATTTTCTGGTCAATGAGCTTGTTGGCCATATCCTCAGTGATATCTCCCGGATAATGATTCTCTGGCAAAGAAGCACACACCTCTTCCCCTGTCTCTTTCATCACCCGACAAACATAAGCTCCATAGCGCCCTATACGAAAAGAAAGATCTTTTAACCCAACAAGTTCGATGCTTCTAGAGGTTTCATTATCAATAAGCTCTTCTTGTTTTTCCACCTGTGACTTTAAACCTTTTTGACCAAAATAAACCTGCTTTAAGTACTCCTGAGAGTCCTTATCCCCATCAGCGATTTCATCTAACTGATTTTCCATACTCGAAGTAAAACCTAAATCCACGTAGTCGGGTAGGTGCTGTCCCAGTAACTTAGAGACCACAAGTGCCGTAAAAGTAGGGATTAAGGCATTGCCCACTTTCTTAACATAGCCTCGGTCCTGTATCGTGCCAATGATAGCTGCATAAGTTGAAGGTCGCCCTATTCCTTCTTTCTCCATCGTTTGTACTAACGTCGCCTCAGTAAATCGAGCAGGTGGCTTTGTTTCATGAGAGTTGGTGGTCATACTCGAACATTTAACTTGATCGCCCACTTTCATTTTGGGCAATCGCACTTCACGGTTATCAAGCGCTGCTTCAGGGTCATCTTTACCCTCAACATAAGCCTTTAAAAAACCTGGAAACTCAATTGTCATTCCTGAAGTCGAGAAAACGGCATCACCCACCTCAAACTTTACACTGACTTGCTTGTGCTGGGAATTGACCATCTGCGAAGCCACAGTTCGTTTCCATATAAGATCATAAAGCTTGTATTGACCACCACTTAGCTTAGAGTCGTCGGGATGAACAAACTCAGAACCCGCAGGACGAATCGCTTCGTGGGCCTCTTGCGCCCCTTTCACTTTCTTTTTTGAATAAAGTCGCGGTTCCTCCGGAAGATAGTCCTTACCATAAAGAGATTTGATACAGGATCGAGCCGCATCAATCGCCTGTCCTGAAAGGTTGGTAGAGTCTGTACGCATATAAGTGATCAAACCACGTTCATAAAGTTTTTGAGCGAGCTCCATCGTTTCTCTCGAGCTAAACCCTAACTTTCTATTCGCCTCCTGCTGAAGAGTTGAAGTGATAAATGGCGGCGAAGGTTTACGAGAAACTGGTTTTTCGACAACTTCACTAACCGTCCATTTTTGATTTTTTAACTCTTCGAGAAGCTGTTGCGCCTTTTTTTCATCAAGCTGTAGAACTTCGTTAGCTTTATCGGCGAGAAGCTTTCCGGTACGACTATCGAAATCTTTGCCAACAGCCACTTTTTTACCATCATAAGACTGAATTTTACTTTCAAAATCAATTTTATCGTGGCTGTTTTTGCTCGAAAGTGACCAATAATCCGATTTCACAAAACGCAATCTTTCATGTTCGCGCTCGGAAATAAGTCTTACGGCGACAGATTGGACTCGTCCTGCGGAGAGTCCGTATGCGACTTTTTTCCAAAGCAGTGGTGAAATCGTATATCCAACAAGTCGATCCAAAATTCGTCGCGCCTCCTGGGCACGAACTAGGTTTAAATCTAAATCTCGAGTCTCTTTTAAGGCCTTATTGATAGCTTCTTTTGTGATCTCGTGAAACACCATTCGCTTTACGGGAACTTTAGGCTTTAAAACTTCGATTAAATGCCAACTGATACTCTCACCTTCACGGTCTTCATCGGTCGCGAGTATTAACTCCTCCGTGTCCTTTAACTGGTCTTTAAGAGACTTTACGATTCGAGTCTTTGTTTTTGGAATGCAATAAATCGGTTCAAAGTCCTGTTCGACATTCACTCCCAAGTTGGCCCAGGGTTGCTTTTTAAACTTTTCTGGAATGTCTTTTGCTGACTGTGGCAAGTCACGCACATGTCCCATACATGATTCCACGATATAATTTTTGCCTAAAAACTTTCGAATCGTTCGTGCTTTTGTAGGTGACTCCACAACGACGAGAGTCTGTTTTCCTTCCGATGATGCCTTAGCCATTCAGTATTCCTCGCTCTTTCGAAATAGACCTAAATATATAGATAGGCCCCTATGCTCAACGATTAAATGTGATTTGTCCAGTAATGTTAGACTTCCTACCAGAAACAACTGTGCATGGA
>JAGRAG010000102.1 GCA_020435025.1 Bdellovibrionales bacterium
ATAAAATCTATATGCGGAAGGTTCTTGGCTTCGTCATCTTCTTGGTGATCGGTTTTTTGTGAGTCCTCAGTTGGTAGGGGCGTGCTCGTGTACTTTTTTAAAAACTCATCACCTCGGTTAAAAGTTCGTATGTGATGTGTTTTATCTAATTCACGGATAAAGCTGACAACTTGTCGCTGAATTTTTACGTCATGATCGATGACGATAATATTGGCCATGGAATCCCTTTCGCTAACAATATTATAGATTTATAGAGTGCTCGTAGCAAAACGGTCTCATTCGGATTAGACCTAAGTCTATAATCTTTGGTCATTTTGTTTTCCTGGGGAAGGTACTTCAAACACAATCTTAACAAACCTATATCAACTTTCTTACGAAATTAAAGGGGGCGGATTGTATCAACTTCACTCGAAGGCGAAAAAACTGACCTTAGCTCGAACGGACTTTTTTAAGGAGTTCTTTTTGAGGGTCCGTTCGATAAAGTTTGTTTTTTAGATCGTGATCTGTTTCGCGGAGTTGCTCGAAACGTCGATTTTTAATTTCAGTCAGTCGAGCAAATGCCTCCCTAAGTTCTTGATCAGTGAGTTCCGTAAAATTGTAGATCTCATCTTTGACATTGTTAACTTGGCGATCGGCCAGGGAGATGAGGTATTCGATGTCGTTTTTCACAATTCCTCGCCGTTTGGCCTCTTCGTAAATCGGGGTTCCTGGGAACGGAGTTAAAAATTTAATGGAGGCCGGAATGACAGGAGCCTTTTCGACAAACTGAAACATTTTCTCTAATGAAGCTTGAGTCTCGCCAGGGAGACCGACGATGAGGTTGGCCATAACAGTGATACCAGCATCCAGTGTCATATCGATGGCTTCATTGATTTGGTCAACCGTTTGATTTTTTTGTGTGATATTTAAAATGTCCTGATCCAAAGATTCGACGCCATACCAAATTTCTTTACAGCCACTTTCATACATTTTCTTTAAAAGTGCTGGGTCTGTTTTTTCGACTCGAGTCGAGCAGGACCATTTAAGACCGTGCTTTGCTAAGACATCACAGATGTGCCAAGTTCGTTTGATATCGGCTGTAAAGGTCAAATCGTTAATATAAAGATATTCAGTTTTGTAGTTCTTTACAAGATCGGCGATCTCTTCATCGACACGTTTGACTGACTTAAAACGCATCTTAGGAATATTAACGAAACAAAAAGTACAACGGCCGTAACAACCTCTTGCCGTGGTGAGACCCATTTCCGGAATGTAGGGGTTGATCTTTATTGAGGGATAGAGAAAGAGGTTCGGAATAGGAACGGAGTCTAGCGTTTTTATCTGCGGGCGAGGCAGAGTTTTGACAATCCTACCATCATTCATTTTGATGGCTAGACCCATTATATGAACGGAGTTTTCTTTTTTGCCGCCGCTATCTAGAAACTCTAACAGTTCCACCAAAGTGATCTCACCTTCTTGCAAAATGGCGAAGTCGACTTCCAAAGCTTCACAAATGGGTTCAGGTAGAGATGAAACGAGAGCTCCGCCAAGGATGATGACCACATCTTTATTTTTTTTTCGGACCAACTCTAGTAGCTCCATATTTTGTGGAATCGAATCCACAAAGGTGGGCATTGCTAAAACACCTCCCCGTTCGGCCACACGTTGTGCGGCGGTTTCCAGCGTTCCATCCATGCGGAGATCAATCAATTCGACATCATATCCCATCGTTTGGGCTACGGTGCCGATGTAACTGACACCTTCACAGGGAGTGTAGAGAAGAAACTCTCTTTGTAGAGTTGGGGCCTGATTGGTGGAAGGCATGACTAAGGTAAAGGGCTTGTTGGGATTTGATGGTAGTGGATTATAAGTATAATTGTAGAGCCGCTCTTCCCATAGCGATGAGAAATCTTTAACAGTAAATAGCTTGGCATCACTGAGCTTTGGGTTCTCCATCCGGCTCCTTTTTAGCTATTAAATTTATCAAAAAGGTAGTAGCATTTCATTCTTTTACCTGGAATAACATTCGCACAACGCTTGGTGTTAATGAAGATTTCAATCAGGCTATCTTATAAGTGTCGAATGTAAACCCGGATTAATCAAATCTGTCACTGGCATAGACGAACGCGTCGGATGGAGAGTGAGTATTTGCCACCTAGATTTAAAACTTTTTAAATAACGTATTAGAAAAATATCCGCATTTAGGTCCTTATATATGAGTATCGACAAAGCAAAAATTCATTCTCACTTTAACAAGCGTGCGGAGACCTATAATCAATCTGCTGCATGGGTCAACGATGAGAAGCTTTTAGGTAAGATTCTCAAGCTAGCGCAGGTGCAGGATGGATGGAAAATATTGGATTTAGCTACGGGAACAGGAAAAGTGGCGGAGGTTTTAAAAGGAAAAGGGCGTGAAGTGATTGGTATTGATATCACTCCTGATATGTTCCTGCAAAACAAAGCAGTTGATGAACTGATTATCGCTTCGGCGCACCATATGCCTTTTGCAAGCGGAATTTTTGATTTGATTGTCTGTCGACAAGGTTTGCAATTTATGAATCTCGATTTAACTTATGCTGAAATTCATCGTGTGTTAAAACAAGGGGGATCGGTTGTGTTAGCTCACCTCACTTCGTATGGAGAAGAAGATTTTCAAGACACGTATGAAACCTTAAGGCTAAGAAATTCTGCGAGAGTGAATTTTTTTAAGAAAATAGATATACCCCAGTCTCTTGTCAATTTCGGTTTTACAATCACAACAATAGAAAACCATCCTTGCCGTGAAAATGCGATCGCCTGGTTAGACAATGGAGCCGTTCAAGAGGCTGAAATTGAGCAGGCCGTTGAAGTTTATAAATCATCCAACCAGCAGTTTAAACTTTGGCACCAATTGGAGATAGAAGGCCAATCTATATTTGAAACTATGAATATGCAGATCGTAAAGGCTGTCAAAACAAGGTGCTAAATGGAGGGAAAGGATCGGCCTATCTTTATTATTGGTACAGAGCGATCAGGAACGAATCTGTTGAGAGTGATCCTGAATCAACATCCGCACATTCATGTTCCGCACCCACCGCATATCCACAAAAACTTTTATCCTCTTTTGTCTCAATATGGAGATCTAAAACAAAAACCCAATTTTTTACGTCTGGCAAAAGATGTCGTGCGAAGTGTTCTGTGGCATTTTTACCCTTGGGAGCTGTCGATCAACGTTGAAGAGCTGATAGCAAATATTCCGACACCCACCTTAAATTCCCTTTTTTTTGCTATTTATGATGAGAGTCTTAAAGTCAGTTCTAAGTCGAGGTGGTGTTGTAAAAGCACCTTTGTCATTCATCACGTCGAATCTCTTCTAAACGATCGACCGGATTCGCAATTTATTTTTATGGTCAGAGATGGCCGAGACGTGGCTGTGTCAGCTAAGAAATCTGTATTTAATCATTTCCATACTCATTATATTGCTCAACTTTGGCAAAAAGAACAAAGACTTGGGTTGGATCTTTTAAAGAAGTTTCCGGAAAAGATCTATCTTTTGAGGTATGAAAAACTGATTTCCTCGCCCATATCAGAAATTGAGAGGCTTTGTCAGTTTTTAGGGGAATCCTATAATAGTGAAATGATGGACTATCCAAAATCAAAAGAGGCTCGGAAGTCCTCCCAGTTGAGTGACAGTTGGAAAAATACCGGGCAAGAGGTGCTGTCGAACAACCAAAAGAAGTATTTAAAAGAGTTGGCGCCTTGGGAGATTGCATTGTTTGAAAAGATAGCAGGAGCTGAGTTGCAAGAATTGGATTACTCTATGGAAACATCAACGGATTTCGATAGTGACTTAGCTCCGAGTTTTGGGGCAAGGGTCAGTGAGAGTTTTTACTCTTTGTATTTTCCCTTGCTTGCCGTTTTTCGAGATAAAAACGGATGGCTTCGTTTGCGGCAAAAATTGTTTGTATCGGCTTTGAGGTGGCTACGGTGAGTCGACTGGATGAGGTCAAAAAAGTTCTTGTTATATTAGCTGCCCCGCGGAGTGGTTCTAGTGTTGTTTACCATGCCGTCACACAAGTAAGAAACCTTTACTCTCTCCAAGGAGAATCGACGCTCTTTTTTAAAAAGCACTTTCCGAAAGATTCTGTACCTCAAGATGAGCGATTGTCGGCGGATCAGAGAGATCACTTTTTACAGTGTGTAGAATTTAAGGACGATCTGGCTGATTTTCTTGTAAGCCATCCTGTCAAAGATTTTGCAAGTCTCAGTCTTCAAGAACAACGAAACCACGTGAAACGATTTTATGGGCGTTTGCAAGCCCAGTGGCCGCTAAAAAATTGGAGTCGATCACGAATAAATGAGTTGTTTGAACGGAATCAAATGGACCCCTCCGGCCATATTGCATTTCATAAAAATATTTTAAAGGTTTACTTAAATGAAAAGGAACTTTGCTATTACGATGATTTGAAAGTGAGGAGCTGTTTTGTCCAGGGACCGCCCAGTGAAGTTTTTTTTGAAGAGCCCCTGTTTGTCTATCAACCTTTTGCCCCTTCGGTGAGTCGTGATCAGTTATCTCGAGATACTTTAGTTTTAAAAAGTTCAGGGAATTCCTACCGATGGGACTTTTTAACAAAGTTATTCCCTCATGCGGAATTTCAATGGGTGCATCTGACACGAAATCCTTTGGCCTCCATGAACGGACTGATGGATGGGTGGTTGCACCAGGGTTTTTTTAGCTACAATGTGTTTAGAGACCATGGTGTTGAGTTAGACATCAAAGGTTATAAGGAGCAGGGTCCGTGGGCCTCTCATTGGTGGAATTTTGATCTGACTCCGGGCTGGAAGGATTGGATTCATTGGTCTTTAGAAAAAGTCGTTCTGGAGCAGTGGAAACGATCCAATTTGTCCGTCCTGAATTCCTCATTACCTCTCTATCCTATTAAGTTTGAAGAGTTTCTAAAAAGCCCGAAGGCAGTTTTGAATTCACTTTCTCAAGAATTCAAATGGGAAGCCACCACGTTTGGTTTGCTTCCCATTGTTCAATCCACGTCATCTCCATTCTCCCAACGGTGGAAGATGCGAGAGCCGTGTTTGTCAGAAGTGTTTTTATCCGATACGGAAGCTATAGAAATTGCTGAGAGGCTAGGGTATAACAGTAAGCAGTGGGAGAGCTGGCCATGAATGAATGGAATCGACTGACAGAAGTTCTTCTTTATTGCCCAACTCGTCCTTTTCCGGACACGCCTTTGCCGCATGAGGTTTTACACTTTGATGCTGTCAATGTTTCGGTTTTGCGAAAGCAGTGGCTGGCTTTCAAGACAATATTGGAAAGTCTAGGTGTTCACGTTGTTGTTGTAGAAGAAGATAATGAAAGCAGTCAGTGGAACATGCTCTATTGTCGAGATCACTTCTTTCGGACGCCTATGGGGCTAGTGATGGGAGAGATGCAGCATCCTCTTAGAAAATCGGAGAGTCCCTTTGTGCGTCAAGCCCTACAGCGAGCTGTAGGGCCAGAGTTCCTCTTTGCGGTGGATTGGGGCAGTGAAACTATTGAAGGAGCAGACGTATTGTGGTTGCGAGACGATCTTGTCGTCGTCGGAACAGGTCATCGAACAACATTAGGAGCATTTAACATCTTAAAAAGCCACCTCAAAAAGATCGGTGTGCAAGTGGTTGCTTGGCCCTGTTCGCATCGTCAATGCCAACATCTTTTGGGTGTTTTACAGATCATCGATCGAAACTTAGCTGCAGTTCGTGTTGACGTCGCTGATCCTTTTATTGTTAACGGTTTAAAAGAGATAGGATATGAGATCCTTCCTGTTCGAGAAACGGTGGCGGTGGCTCGCCAACAAGCTATGAATTGGGTTTGCTTGGGGCCAAGAGAGGTTTTGCTA
>JAGRAG010000103.1 GCA_020435025.1 Bdellovibrionales bacterium
TCTGGCTCACTTCTTGATCCAAGGTGACCCAAGCAGCTTCAGCGTGCCCGTTCAGGGCTGGTACCCGGACAGTGAAAGCGCTGGTTTTTAGTTGAGGCATTTCTAAAATTTTGCGGGTTTCCTTCATAATTTTCATTTCTTCGCTACAAAATCCAAGCTCATTAAACGAACCGATGTGAGGAAGACAGTTGTAGGCAATGGGATGGGCAAAGTTCTCTGCATGAGGTTTATGGCTTGGATCTTTTGCCAACTGCTCCACTTGAGCTTTAAGTTCCTGCTGAGCGGCCTTACCAGCACCACTGACAGCTTGATAGGTGGACACTCGGACCTCTTTAAGGCCCCACTCTTTAAGTGGAGCTAAAGCCATCACTAGTTGAATAGTCGAGCAATTGGGATTGGCAATGATTCTCGGTTGAGAACGATCAGGAATTTGGTGGGCATTTATTTCAGGGACAACTAAAGGATAATTGGGGTTCATGCGAAAGGCCGCGGAGTTATCAATGGCAAAGGCCCCTGCGGCTACGGCCTTGGGAGCCCATTCGAGACTGATATCGTCTCCTGATGAAAAAAAGACGACGTCTAAACCATCAAAGCATCCCTCTGAAAGGGTTTCGATAGGGAAAGTCTGACCAGAGATGGAGATCGTTTTACCAACACTTTTTTCACTGGCAAAGGCACGAATTTCGGAAAAGGGAAAATCTCTTTGTTCCATAAGTGAAAAAAAGGTCTCTCCTACCATGCCGGTAGCTCCGACCATTCCAACTTTAATACTCATATTATACTCCAGTCTCTTCCTCATCATCTGATTCAAAGAGATAATCACTATCTAGATATTCATGTAGGTCGTCTCCATCCTCAATGACTTGAATATGGGGGTGACGAATGCGCTTTTTACCAAAACCAAAGACGCCATACAAGGCGCCTAATGAAGCGTAGCTAAGAAATGTTGCAAAAAGCATAACTTCTGGGTGCATAGCAATGACTGATAGAAGAAAGACGCCTCCTACTAAGTAGGAAAAAGGCAATCTCTGGCGAAAATCAACATCCTTAAATGAACGATAGGGAAAGTTGCTCACCATGGTAATCCCAAGTAAAAAAGTAATGGCTAAAAGAATCCAGGATCGCTCTCCGTCCCACCCTAAGTCTTTAAAGGCTAAGACGGAAGAAGCCACAATACCTGCTGCCATTGGAATAGGTAGTCCTTGGAAGTAGGAACTGTCGACGATTTCTTTTTGGACATTGAAGCGGGCCAAGCGAAGAGCTCCACAAGCGACATAAAAGAAGCTGGCGAGCCAACCGACTCGTCCAAATGGTTCCAGTGCCCATAGAAACAAAAGCAGAGATGGAGCCAAGCCAAAGCTGATCAAATCGCTTAATGAATCGTATTCGGCGCCAAATTGACTGGTTGAGTGAGTGAGTCGAGCGACCCGACCATCAAGGAGATCAAAGACAGACGCAGCGACTATGGCATATGCGGCAAGAGTGAAGTTTTCTGTTCCGCCTTTTATGGCATAGATGATGGCAAAAAAGCCACAAAACATATTTCCTGTCGTGAGCAAGTTAGGGAGCACGTAAATATGAACACCAAGGCGTTGTCGAATTCGTCGAGAGCCATGACGAATTCGTTTGAATTTTTGCTTTTTACTAGAAACATCGGACATTACAGTCCTCCATAAACATAAAGAAGGCCATAAAGAAGCGTGGAACTGACGACCGGTAAAGTGAGATTATCGTCTAAGTGCCAAACAGGCAGTAACTCAGCGAGCGCTCCAATAATTCCGGCAAGTATACAGACAATAATGAGTTGATCCATCATTAAATTTTGCCAATAAAAGAAAAAAATAGAAACGAGAGTGCAGGCCACAAAAGCCCCAATAGTTCCTTGAAGGCTCTTATTGCCAATCAACTTGTCTTTTCCATAGAGGATTCCAATATAGCTGGCGAATGGGTCGGCTATGGCAAGAAATAAAAGTGAGAGTGTCACGACATTTTTAGGGAAATAGTACATCACTAAAAAGCAGCCCAGCATTAAGTAACTGATTCCTGCCATACCGTTTTTTTCGTAGTCTCTCATAACAAAACGTAGGTATTTAGTAAAAAATCGATTCATTATGGGGAGCTGATGTCTTAGAAGATCTATAATGATAAATAGGAAAGAGAAAAACGTGATGAGCTGCATGGAGACGACACGAGGGCTTGTCCAATAGATAATGGTGATCATCATCACCCCTAAAAAATGCCAAAGTTTGCGGGCTATATGGAGATCCGCTTTGGACTTCAATACTTGAGTGTACTGCACAGACTCCTCCTTGCGATGGTCATCAGCCATAATTTGTCACTCCAACGTCGTGAAAATAACAAATACAAGTACCTGAATTTCTTTAATTTTTTCAATCTATGGGCGGGGGTGTCAATGCGGACTTTTAGGAACTTTAGAACGCTGGCACTGATTTAAAAATATCTAGTAATTACAATATTTTATATTAATATTTGCGGCCTCTAAGTTGCATTTAATGTCGGTAATGAATTTATTTCGATTTGAAAACGCATTGAATAGAGTTTGGCCTCAAAAATATCTATTGAGACTGGTGATTTCTGTGCTCTTCACTGTTTTTATCGGGGCTTCTATCTCAAATAAACCCAGCGGGCCCTTTGTTGGACTAGTTGAAAGCTTCTTTTTTGGAGCCCCTTGTTGGGGGGGAGAGTTACCTAAAGGCTACTTAGATTCGGTTGAAGAGGAAAGAAAGATTCGGGCTGTTGAGCTTGTCACTGTGGCTAAGCCACAAGATGAGGATCCTCCTTTAAAGGAGATCATTTTTGATGATGAATTGAAATCTGAATTTGAATTGCGATATGAACAAGAGTTTGGTTTGACAGCGATAGAAAGAAATGTGGAAGCGCCAAATCGTTATGATGAATTTGTTTATAGTAATGGAACTGTTGTGACCGAAGAAGAAGATATGACCCGCCGTCAGCGCTTTGGAGAGTTTATGGTTCGCCGTCTGACGGAACATCACGTGGATCGTTATATTCAAACGAATCCGAATACCAAAGTCGTTTATGATCTCAAGGAAAAAATTAGCAAAGTAAAAATGCAGGTAAAAAAAGGGTATGAGCTGAAGGTGAATTACTCTTATGCTGGTAATACTGTTGCTGTTGAAATGAAAAATCCGATGGATCTAGAAAATCAAATTCTATTTGTGATGGACCCTAACGCAGCAGGCCCATCTGAAGTAGAGGAAACTTTGCTTAATCTGGGATACCCTATTGGCACTTCCTATCATATTCGTACGCAGTACAAGCTGAACGATGGGATTGTCGATCTGATTGGTGAAAAGCCGATTCAGCCGGGTATGACAGCAAGTCTTACCGGCTCTACTTATACAAAAGATGTGGGCGTTTCTACTAGAGAGCATCGAGTCCTTCTGGGCTTTACCTGGACTCACTAAAGTAGATGGCATGATTGTTTTATAATGAGCCATCACTGACTCGTTTTAGGTCAACGTACAGCTCTGTTTACCGGAGCCGATGGGCCTCTTATTTTCCATAATGCACTAAAGTCTAGGTTCTCGACTTCCGATCGTCTTTTATATGAGTTCGAAAAAAGACGACCATTCAGAAAGGCACACCAGTGTCGCTAACATGATTTTTATAAGTCTGGTCGTTATGTTTTCTTTTGGGACAGTGGTAAGTTGGGTTTGGACGAATCCGATGACAAAATCTAGAGCGGCTGATTCACAGCTCCGTGGTGTGGCATCTTTGTATCCAATTTCTCCGATGGGAAGTGAAATAGAGGCCCTGCGAAATACTGTAGAAGAGATCAATATTGGGTGCTTAAATAAGGTTTCTAGAGGACCTATTCATGTGCTGGGGCGGCAGGTTCGAATTGTAGGTAAGTTCTGTGAATTAGAAGAGTCTATGGAGTTTACGAAGGTGCTAAACAAGAAAAACGGGATAGAGGGAACGACCTTCCAGTCAGAAGACCGAACTCAAATATCAACGGACTACATGTATATTCTTCAGGGAAGAAACGAGTTAGAATTTGAGTACAAAGAGAGTTTGTCGGAAGCATCCGATACCGTTGTAATAGTTCTTCATAGAAATGTGAGCCCTTAAAAATCTTAACGAACTTTATCACTGTTCATAGAAGGAGTCTTTTCTTTCTTGATTAAGGAGCGGTCCTTTAAGTGGGAAATAATCTTCTCAACAAATTTGCCTTTACCTGTCTCGTTGAGGTGCCCTGTCGAATAGCCTATGTAGTCTTTAAAGATGGCAGACCATCCCGAACTTTGAATTGTTGTTTGGAATGGTTCCAAGTTGTCAATGAGATCAATTCCTGTTGCCGTGAGCCTGTCTATTAAGAAACCATCTGTATTGTGATTGGGATAGCTCATCAATATGATTTTGTTTTTTTCACAGTTGAACTTTTTTGAGTTGCATAGATCGATAAGCTCTAGGGACAATTTTTTATTATAATTTTTCATCCGATCTTCCTTCTGTTCGCTCTGTGTGGCTCGCCACAGTTGGAAGGCTCTATTGTTTTGCAATATATTTAGCTGTTGTTCAGAGATC
>JAGRAG010000104.1 GCA_020435025.1 Bdellovibrionales bacterium
TGAGATCTTTAAATTTTTAAATAATTTCACTCTTTCGCTAAACCCTGGGCACAGCTCCTGCTTTGCAGGCATCCCCTTCGGGGACCGCATCACGCTTGCCTGAGCCACAGGTTTAGCGAAAGAGTGAGATTATTTAAAAATTTAAAGATCTCATTTAAGAAATCCAAAAACGAGAATCGGTCTCCGAGAGAATGCGTGATAAAAATTTATGTTAGGGTAGTTAAAAAACTTTCGAAAGCTTCTTTGGCAATTTCTAGTTGGCGGTCTCGTTTTTCTTTCCGTGGCCACTTCTTACGACCTTTTGGCGGAGGTTCGTTAAGCGGGGGAAGAAGACCGAAATTGATGTTGGTCGGCTGGAAGTGATCTTTGGGTTCCGTGATAGCGTTCAACAAGGATCCTATTGCCGAAGCGCGCGGAGGAGGGGTGAAGGAACGATCGTTAAGTTTCTGATCGATAAACTGGGCAACAAGTAGGCCCGTACAGGTCGATTCAAAATAGCCCTCCACACCCGTAATTTGACCAGCAAAAAATAACAGTGGGTCTTTCTTACTGGAAAGATCCTGATTCAGTTTTTTAGGTGAATGAATAAATAGATTCCGATGGATACTACCCAGTTTTAAAAACTCCGCATCTTCTAAGCCAGGAATCATACGAAAGATTCGGACCTGCTCGCCATACTTCATTTTTGTCTGAAAGCCGACCATATTATAGGCTGTCGCTTCTTTGTTTTCTTGGCGTAATTGAACCACGGCAAAGGCCCATTTGTTATCCGTACCAGGAAGAGGAAGACCCTTCGGAGACATGGGACCATGCTTGGCTGTTAGGGGACCTCGTTCGACCATGACCTCTATAGGCATACAACCATCAAAATAGGGAGTGTTTTCGAACTCTTTAGGGACCACTTTCTCAGCATTAGAGATTTCTTCCATTAAGTGAAAGTACTGTTCTTTATTGAGAGGGCAGTTGAGGTAGTCTCCTTCGCCTTCTTGATTGCGATTGGCCTTAAAGGCAATGTCACAATTAATAGAGTCGGCGTCGATAATGGGGGCAATGGCATCGAAAAAATAGCAGAATTCATCTCCGAAATGCTCTAAAAGACTGCGGCTCAGTTCAGGAGACGTGAGTGGCCCCGTCGCGATCACACAAGGCCGTGGGACGTCGCTGAGGGATTGAATCTCTTGGGTTTCAATCGAAATTCGAGAATGATTTCTTAGGGCCTCTGTGACCGTATCTGAAAACTTTTGTCGATCACAACTTAATGACATTCCTGCTGGAACAGAGGCCTTCTGGGCACTTTTGAGTATCAAGGAGTGCAACTGATGGGCTTCCCATTTGAGCTGCCCAGGAGCCGAATAATCGGTTTGCGATCCCAAAGAATTGGAACAGACAAGCTCCGCAAATCCAGAGGTTTTATGGGCAGGGGTCATTGTTTTCGGTCGCATTTCGTAGAGTTTGACGCTATAACCCATCTGAGCCAGTTGATAAGCGCACTCTGAGCCGGCGAGTCCCGCTCCTACAATATGAACTGTCTCTTTTTTTCCAGGTGTGATAAGTAACTCCTATGAGCCAAAGGGGAAAAAAACCAACACGTAAAGGACATCTCGAGGATGCTTCCGAAGTCCTACAAAGTCTTTTAGCAAAAGGCAAGGGCCCTTTGGCACAAAGTTTTACGAGATGGAAGTTATGGTCTAATTGGGACAAGGTGGTTGGACCCTCGATGGCGGCTCACAGCGCTCCAGTGGATTACAATAAGGGATGTCTGATTGTTTGGGTAGATAGTTCCGTTCGATTGCAAGAAATGGTGTTTTTAGTCAGACAGCTACGGGAACAGATCAATAACTTTGTCGGTCGTCAATGGATCCGTTCGATTCGATTCACACTCGACCGACATCATGTGCCTCAGGCCGGTGAGGCTCCAGAAAGTTGGAATCAACTTTTTAATTCTGGCAGTAAAGGTTCCAATCTTCGGTAAACTTTTGAGGGTTTAATCTTCGCCCCTTCCATACCACTTCCCAGTGCAGGTGAGCGGCTTCGACTCGTCCGGTGGCTCCGGCTTTGGCGATGGGTTCGCCAGGCTGAACGATGTCTTGGAGGGAGACTTCAAATTTGCTTAAATGAAGATAACGACTAAAGAGGCCCTCCCCATGGTTGATTAAGATGTTATTTCCGGGAACAATCATATGATCTCGAAAGATCACTTGGCCTGGTCCAGCGGCAAGAATCTCGGCTCCGGTACGGGCTCTGAGATCAAGACCCGTATGCCGGTAGGAAATGCCGTTGGGAAGGGTACGAGGTGAAGCAAACTTAGAGACGATCATCGAACTCACTGGCATTTGCCAACAGGTGGAACCTAATGCTCCATCGACTTTTTTTAGTAAAGAGCGCATGAGTTTTCGTTCTTCTTTTTTTTGTTCATCAAACTTTTCATCCATTTTCTCCCATGTCGATTTTTTAATTTTAAGCTTCACTGAGGGGAGACTAGGCAGTTGAGCAAAGGGTAAAGGGATGACAAAGTACTTTAATTTGGGATGAGAAAATGGCCACCATGACGATTCACTGGCGAAGTATCCGGAGATGTGTGGAATCTCTTTTGAGGAGACCTCAAGTCCTCCAACATAAACAGTCTCTTTTTTCCGAGGAGATTGAGAGAAAGGAATGCCGTTAAGAGCAATGTGTTCAAAAGAAAGGTTGGAGGAGAAGATAATGGGATCTCCAGGAGAATAGGGACCTTTAAACTTGATATGAGGATTCACCCACTCTTCTTGAACGATACTGTATCGTGGAAAGACAATAAAGATGACCAGTAAAAACAGTACGACAAACAAAATACTTAAGTCGGCCATTAAATTTTGAACTTTGACGATCATTTGCATTGCTGGTCCTTAAGAGACCATTTTTACAAATTTTCTCTTTCACTTCAATGAGTCTTATGGAGAATTCATACTTGTTTTATTGCTCTGCAGGTGATCGCCTTGCTTGATGGATTTACGAATGATTGGTTTAAGATACTTATTTCTCTCAGGAGCCCCTAAAATTCGTAATAAGCGGTGATGGAGAGTCGAATCGTTAACGAGCGCGCCGAGAGTTCCATCACCTTCATCAATTTTTCGCATAATATTTGAAAGGTGGGACATAGAGGAGCCAAATTCTTTGGGGTTGAGATCTTTGCGAAAGTCTTTGAGAGTTTGATGAGTCTCTTTGACAAGGACATTTAGATTGCCGCTGACTTGTAAGAGGTTTTCCATTAGTTTTTGACTGCGATCCTCACCATTAATAGTTTTTAAAAGCTTATGGACTTCTACAACAATGTCGGCCGCTTTTCCAAAGTCATTTCCCTTTTCAGCAAGGATGTCCAGTAAATCCTTATTGCTATTATTTTGAATATAAGAACCTTCCTCGAGTGGTGTTCCTAGAAGGTCTCCTGGATCTAGAAATATGTATTTGTCACCTAAAGCTCCTTGGGTTTTTATGGAAAATGTCGTGGTCGAAGTAATGCGATGTTTGTATTTTTCTTCAATATCCATTGTTATGGTGATTTCAGCGTTATTTTCTGAAAAGTCCAATTTACGTACATTTCCTATCTGTATTCCTGAAAGACTGACGATACTTCCTGTGGCCAACCCTTGAGTGCTCGTGGATTTGCCTTTAAAAGAAATGTATTTGGATAAAAAAACTTTATCTCCGCCGACGACCAGAATGGACGCTAAAAAGAGAAGCACTCCAATAACGACAAAAAGACCTACTTTGATGTCATAAACTTTTGAGGTTTCCATCTACACTCCTTGCCCACTTATAAATTGGCTTAAAAGACCCTCGGGATCTTTTTTGAGGTCGTGAATAGTTCCCTCAGCACCGACCATTCCATTTTTTAACAGATAGATTCGATCACATACGGCAAAAGCTGTTGGCATATCGTGAGTGACCAGAATTGAGGTCGTTCCTTTTCGCTTGAGCCTTAAAATCATCTCTTGAATTTTAACCGTATTAAATGGATCAAGACCCGCTGTTGGCTCATCATAGAGAACCACTTTGGGATTGATAATAATAGATCGAGCTAGACCCACTCTTTTTTGCATTCCTCCTGAAAGATCAGCTGGGTAAACATGGTCGTTTGCTGTCAGTCCAAACTCGTCGAGAAGGTCATGAATGCGTTTAGATATTTGCTCTTCTCGCAACTGTGTGTGCTCTCGCAAAGGATACGCTAGATTTTCATAGACGGTCATAGAGTCAAAAAGAGCTCCGTTTTGAAAGACATAGGCGACTTTCTTTCTAATTTCAATCAACTGGTCTTCAGTATAAGGAGCGACATTTTCTCCTTCGACAAAGACTTCTCCCGAATCGGGCTTTTCAAGTCCAATAAGACTGCGGAGAAGTACGCTTTTTCCAGCGCCAGAACCACCGATCAATCCTACGCATTCGCCTTCCTGAACTGAAAAAGACACATTACGATGGACTTCTTTTTTGCCAAAGCTTTTCTTGAAGTTTTTTATATCGATGACATTCATCCGGAGATCCAATGTTCGAGAGTTAAAAAGAGCTTAGTCAAAAAGTAATCACTCATAATAATTAAAATACAGGCAGTTACCACACTTCTTGTGGTGGCCTTTCCGACCCCACGTGTTCCGCCAGTCACCTTTAGCCCATAGTAGCAAGCGGGTACGGAGATAAAAAAAGCGAAAAAGAAAGATTTTCCTAAGCCACTTAGATAATCGCTAACAGTTATTGTCGAAATCATTTTTTGAAAATAGAATTGGGGATCTAAGCCCAAATCTGCATAGCCTATAAATAAGCCTCCATAGACTCCCACCGTGTTGGCCATAACCGAAAGAATAGGAAGAGCAATCAAGCTGCCAACGACTCTCGGAATAATTATTTTTTTAATGGGTGAGGTGCCCAGTGCTCGAATGGCATCTATTTGTTCAGTCACTTTCATTGAGCCAATTTCAGAGGTGATTCCAGCTCCAACTCGCGCGGCCATCATCAGACCCGCCAAAACGGGTCCAAGCTCTCTTATTATAGAAAGAGAAACGATTTTAGGAACGTACATCTTTCCTCCAAATTTTTCTAGACTCACTCCGAACTGCAAAGCCATCACCATACCCACGCAGCCGACGACGATCATAATAAGAGGAAATGATTTAATGCCGATCTGCAAAACTTGTTCAACTATCAACTGAAGGTAAAGTGGTTTTCGTCGCACTTCGCTCCAGATCTGTCTGACCAACTGACTCATCTCGCCCACAATTTGAAAGAACTTAAAAGCGAGGGTCATGGGACTTTAAACTCCAGTTCAAAGTTGCTAAAGATCAGCTCATCTGATGAGAAGTGTTTTTCAAGAGCCACATAAGTGAGAATATAAATACAGCCATTTTTCTTAAAAACAGTCAGTTTCACTTTTGTAGGAACACCATCGACTCTTCCATCAATAAGGGAACGTAGAGCTGCTCGATGATTGTATAGAGATTCTTGACTTGAAACAATTTTGGCTTCTTCGATTCCGCCAATAATGCCTTTTGTGATTGTCAGAAGAGAAGGATCGGAGTTTTTGCTGCAATCAGAAAGAACACTAATGGAATTTCCATTTTTTGAGTTTGACCAATAGGCATCCAATTGAGGTTCCTTAGACTCTGCATACGGAGCTGGTGGCGCATTAAAAGTGGCTTTCTCCGAACGGATAGTTTTACTTTCTGGTAAAGATACAGAAATGCAGGATGCAACAAACATCATTATAGGTAGTAAAAGTAGGCTCAGCCAGCTGCGGAATCTTAGCAAAGGTATCTCCAAAAATTTATTTATCCTTTCAGGGATTTATATCGGATTAGATTTCGAAAAAACTTACTAACGACTCGAAAATTGGACCTTAAGTAGGTGTTGAATTTTTGAGGAAACTTTGGCTTCAGTAACTCTTTTGTCGTGGGAAAAAACAGCGCGAGGTTGGCGGTTTGTCTGGGAAAGCATGTTCATTTCTTGGGCTTTCTCCACGACCAAGCGATTGTTTGCTAATTTTTCGATCTATCTAAAGTCGGAATCAAGCGCCAAAGCCTTGGCAGCCTGCCAAAAAAATAACCTTCATTAGAGTGTTAAAATGGAAAGTGAACGACATTATTTAGATTTGAGAGCGATTGGTCGAGTTTGTTTCTTGGAATGGCTGAAAAATCCTATTGGCATCATATCTGCTATGAATATCTGTTGAGTGTAGTCCAGTATGGATAAGACAAAGGTTAGGAAGACTGAGGTTGTGAATTGAATCCCAATATTAAAAGAAGTTCTATTTGGATAGGAATGGTTTGGGGAGTTCTTCTAATCTGTTTGCAGCCATCGATCAGTTCTGTAGCTTATGCCAACCTCGTATCTGGAAAAGTTGACCTCATTGGAGATACGACGCACATAGAGTTTCAGGGAAAAGATAAATGGAATTACTCCATAAATAGAATTTCCAATAAAAAATTAGAAATTGTGGTTCCAGCGTTTGGTGAGGAGACAGAGAAATCACTTCTTCAGTGGTCTAAAGGGTTTGTGAAACACATTAGTATCGACAAAAATGGGCCGGACAATACCTACAAATTGACCTTTCACTTGTCGGATGAAGATGTGGAAAGTTTTGATTACTTAACGGATCAACCTTCTCGACTTATAGTTGATCTGTATAAGCAGACGGAACCAAATAATAAGAAAAAAACCGAATCCCCGCCGTTAGTCAGCCAAAACCAAGCAGATAAGAAAAAAAAGACCACTAAAGTAGCAAAAGGAGGAAAGAACGAAGTTACTAAGGATGGTTATACGAAAGTCCAAACTAGAAAACCCTCTTCTTCGGAGCTGCTTCAAGTAGATAATAGTGGCAGTGATGATGGAGTTAAGTCTTTAGATCCGTCTGGTGAAAGTTCGCAGTTAGACGTTAGGCATGGAGTATTTGATGCTGGGGATAAACTCTATGATAGGTTTCGAATTCGCGACTATAAAATTAGTGAAGAAGCCATCATCGCAAGTCGCCAAAACATTTATATTCGTTTTCCTATGGTGAATATTGAATTTAAGAGACTTGACGATCTTTTAGAGCATCCTCCTATCTATAAAATTAAAGCAAAGGAAACTAAGGAAAATAAAGAAGCTCGCCTACTTTTAACACAGTATGAGAAAAGAAGGTTTGGTGGATTCTTCAAGACTTATAATTACTTCGAGAAGCAGTATCCCAAATCTCATTACAAAGAAATATTAGGTTATGTGGCTGCCGATATGTACTACTACCTTTATAAAAGGGACAAAGATCGAAAAGATCTCAATCGTGCTATAAAGAAATATGAGTCTCTTGTAATAGAATTTCCAGAATCAGTCTTAAAGGAGCGCACGGATCTTTTACTGGCTTATTTTGCTCTTGAAAAGAAAGAGTCGTTACAGGCGATACAAAAGATGTCGAAATATTTGGAAGATCACCCGAAGTCCGACGAGCGAGATACCGTTTTGTTTGGACTAGCCCAAGGCTATCGATACTTTAATAAACCAGAAATGGCAAAAGAGATCTACGATCGGTTAGAAAAAGAAGGTAAAACGGAGGAAGTTCGAGCTCAAGCTGTCTACCGGAAAGGAGACATCTACTTTGATGGTCGTAAAATGGATCAAGCGATCTCTTCTTATAAAGAAGCCTTAAAGAGGTTTCCAGCAAGTAAGTCCGTCTATCCCAATGCATTTTATAATATGGGAGAAGCACAATTTTGGACGGGTCATTACAAAGAAGCATTAGAAAACCTTGTCAACTTTATTAAGTATTTTCCGGATCATTCCAGCGGTGGTTATGCTTTGACTCGAATTGGTGAGCTTCTAGACATCCTTGGCGCTGATAAGTCTCAAGTCATTGGAGCTTTTTTAGAGAGTTATTTTAGATACCGCTCTAGTGATGGAGCTGAAATTGCTCGTGCGCGAATGATTAGTGAAAGGCTTCACCACATGAAAGAAACTGAGGTGAAGAAGTCTTTAGAAGAGATTTCTGATCTCGCGAAGCGATCAAAACTTCTTAAAATGAAAGAATTTGTGACTTTGATGGTTGCTGACGGATTATATGGGCGCAAAGAGTATCGGCGCGCCCTATCCTATTTGGTGACTTACTTCCAACGAAATCCGACATCGAACAATCTTGATTTCTTTAAAAAGAGAATTTTGAAAAATATCTCAAAAATACTTATTAAAGAAGTCGCTTCTGGAAACTACATTGAGGCCTTACGTTTTTATGGAGAAAATGCGAATACATGGCTTAAAAATTCAGATCGGATTGATATTCTGCATACAATTGGAAATGCCTACGAGTTGGTGGGTGTTCGGGATGAAGCTCGAAAGAGATATATCAGGGTCGTTCAGGAGTTAGATAGAATTTCAGGAACTGAAGAGGGTAAAGAACGGAAGGTCAATGAACATCTTCCGAGCAAAGAATCGGTTTACCTAAGATTGGCTGCTGTCAGTATCGAAGGTCGTAAATACCATCAAGGAGAGACTTACCTTAGGGCCATTCAAAACGACGACAAGCTGAGTCCTGTTGAAAAAGTTGAAAAAGTGGAGTCTGCAGCGACAATCTTCGAAGCCATGGGTGACGCTCCAAAAGCGATTGAAGCTTTACAGAAATTGACAAAAAGCTGGGCTGACGAACCCGAACTCCTTATGCCCGTTTACTATCGCCTAGCAAAACTTAACTATCAGTTACGGAAGTATTCCAAAGCTGAAGTTCAATTAGGATTTTTAACTGAGATTCATAATGACAATCCTGACGTGCATCCTGAATTGTGGTCAAAGTCTCTTCGACTTTTGGGAGATGTTTTACTGGCTCAAGGCAGAGGAGTGGCCGCCGTCAAAGAATATATGGCACTTTTGAATCAGTTTGAAGACAAATACCCTTTAGAGTCCGTACGGTACAAAGCAGGACTCGTTCTTTTCGAACGTGGAGATTTGGTTGGTGCAGAAAAGATATGGAGTGCTCTAGAAAGTGGCGAAGGTAAAACCTATCGCAAATTGGCGGATGAAAAACTTGGAAATGCGAAGTGGAAAGATGAATACAAAAAATATATTGATCGCATTCCTGCGGCAAAGGGATTATAGGAGGCAAAGAGGATGTCTGGAAAGTTAATACATACGGTGGACCCTCAGGTAAAACGACTGCTCAAGATTGCAGAGAACGTGGCTCCAAGCAAAGCTACGGTGCTAATCACTGGGGAAAGTGGAACTGGTAAGGAGCTTTTGGCAAGATATATTCACTCAAAGAGTTCACGCATTCAGGATCGGTTTTTTGCTGTAAACTGCGCGGCGCTACCTGAAAATCTTTTTGAAAGTGAACTTTTTGGACATGAAAAAGGTTCTTTTACGGGAGCGATGGAGCGAAAAGTGGGACTCTTTGAATTGGCCTCACATGGAACTTTTTTGTTAGATGAGATCGGAGAAATGCCGTTGCTATTGCAATCCAAACTACTCCGAGTTCTTCAAGAGGGAGAAATCCGAAGAATTGGTGGAAGTGCACCGATTAATGTGAATGCACGAATTATCGCTACCACTCATCGTGATTTAGCTCAGGACGTCAAATCCGGAAAATTTCGTGAAGATCTTTACTATAGATTAAACGTGATTCCTTTAGAGATTCCAGCGCTAAGAGATCGACCACAAGATATCAGAGTTCTCTCTCAGCTATTTATTGAAATGTCCTGTGATGAAAACGGAATAGAAATGAAGAAACTTTCCGACTATGCAATGAACAAGATCCTCGCTTGGAACTGGCCGGGCAATATTAGAGAGTTACAAAATACAATGGAGAGAACCGTCCTGTTGACGGCCGGTTCTGTCTTAACTGCCGATGACGTTGCTATTAAAGGTTTTGCAGAGGCTCAACAAAGAGACACCTATCAGATTCGTCCCGGAATGACAGTTTCCGATACTGAAAAATTATTGATCTTAAAAACATTAGAACATACTGGCCAAAACCGAACACGAGCGGCAGAGCTTTTAGGAATCAGTATTCGAACTTTAAGAAATAAAATCAATGAGTATAAAAAGGAGAATGTCCTATGAGTGGATTGTTTGATAAAACCTCCCAGGCCTTGGGGAGCTCCATCAATATGAGGCTGCTCCGGCAAAATGTTACTACCGGCAACATCGCAAATGCAGAGACGCCGGGTTACAAGGCTAAAAAGGTGGATTTTGAAGAGGCTCTTGCTAGGGCGGTTGACCTTGACGGAACTTCAAAATTAGGAATCGATCATGATGAACACTTTTTAACTGGTGGTGGTTCTATATCTAAGGTTCGTGCCGACGTCTATGACAATCCGGAAGGAAATACCACAAATGATGGTAATACTGTGGATCTCGAAAAGGAGATGGCCACGCTTGCGGAAAACTCCATTCTTTATAAAGCGGCCATTCGACTGATTAATAAAAAACTTGCTCAAATGAGATACGCAGCAACAGAAGGAAGTAGATAATGGATTTTTCAACGGCCATGCGTGTGTCTAGTAGTGGTATGTCTGCCAATAGAATGCGGATGAACACCATATCAAGCAATATCGCAAATATTAATACGACCAACACTCCAGAAGGTGGCCCCTATCGTCGCAAAGACGTCGTGTTTGAAGCTATACCTGATGCAAAAAATTTTGGGGAAATTCTAACAACAGCACCTCAAAGAAATGTACAAAGGGTTCAGGTAACTGATGTTCTAGTAGATCGAAAAGCACCTCTTTTAAAGTATGAGCCGAATCATCCAGACGCTCGTCCAGACGGGTATGTGGCTTATCCAAACATTAATTTAATGGAAGAGATGACAAATATGATTCAAGCAACTAGAGCCTATGAAGCCAACGTGTCTACGATGCAGGCAACGAAAGATATGGCCCTCACAGCACTGGAGATAGGTCGATAAAATGAAGCAAACTAGGAAATATATGCTACAATAAAGTAGCAGTTAGGTAGGATTTTCCATGGATGGATTAACAGTTTCTACAGCAGATAGTTTTTTGAAGACGGGGCGAACAAGCAGTGAGCTTCGTTCAGATAAGCTTCAAAATGAAGCAGAAACCAAAGAAAGCGGTAAGAGTTTTTCCGACACTCTTAAGGATGCCGTTCAAGAAGTAAATACCCTCCAGAAGAAGTCAGATCATCTCATACAGCAGTTAGCAACGGGAAAGAATAACAATATTCCAGAAGTGATGATCGCCTCTGAAAAAGCAGATATAGCATTTAAATTGATGGTGCAAGTTAGAAACAAATTAATTGAAGCCTACCAAGAAATTATGAAGATGCAGGTATAGGGTGTTGATGTGGAAAAAGTAATTGGTAACATTATTGCGCAGTTTAGAGACTTTTTTAAAAGTCTACCGCCGATTAAGAGAAACTCAATTATCATGGCAACCACGATTTCAGTCGTTGGTGTTATCATAGTTGCAGTAATGCTATCGCGAACGAATTATAAGCCGCTATTTAAAAATGTGAAACCGGATCAGTTAGGTCTTGTGGTTAATAATCTCAAGCAAAAAAATATTTCGTTCACTTTGGAGGATGATGGAAAAACTATTCTAGTTCCTGGAGATCTCTTGCATGCCACGCAGATGGCAATTATGAGTGAAGTCGGTGATCAAAACATAGGGGATGTTGGTGGATTAGAGATATTTAAAGAGAACCAGGTAGGCATGACTAAGTTTGCCCAAAGAGTGAACTTTCAGCGAGCTTTACAGGGCGAACTCATGAGGTCCATTAACTCTCTAGCCGTTGTTAAAGAATCCAAAGTTATATTGGCACTTCCTCAAAAGAAAACTTTTTTAGAGGAAGGAGGGGCCCCCAAGGCTTCTGTCGTTGTTAATCTCTATCCTGGAAAGCAGTTATCTCCGGACCAGGTCAGAGGAATTGTTCATTTGGTCGCTGCCTCAGTTCCAGACATGGATCGCGATGACGTCACAGTTGTCGATGTAATGGGGAAGGTTTTATCTAAAAAATATGGTGGGGAAGGTGGAGCTTCGGATTTTCTGGTAGAGCTAAAAAAACGAACAGAAGTTGACATGGAGTCTCGAGTTGAAGCCATTTTGAAAAAAGTGGTTGGTGTGGGGAACGTTATAGCAAAGGTCAATGTAACCTTAGATCCGAATAGTGTGAGTAGTGTTGAAGAGATTGTAGATCCTGATAAAACGGCAATTCGTAGTTCCGTGACAGAGGAGGAGATGCTAGATGGCGCGAGAACGAATCCTTCGGGAGTCCCGGGAGCGCGCGCGAATTTGCCGGGAGCTGCTGATCAAGGCGAAGTTGGGTTTAAGCAAAATGTCCGGAAAGAATTGAAAACAACTAATTTTGCAGTACCCAAGACGACAAAAAAAGTCATTCAAGCGCCAGGTGCTATTCGAAAAATTACTGTTGCTGTTTTAGTAGATGGAAAAACAGAGATCGAATCTGCGGTTGATGGTAAAACAACAGAAAAGTGGACTCCTCGCACTCCAGAAGAGTTACAACGCTATGAGACTCTGGTGAGTAACACGTTGGGAATAGATGCCACACGAGGGGATAGTGTCAAAATTGAAAACATGCAGTTTAAAAAAGAGGATTTTACAGAGGCAGAAGAAATCCTCACATTGATAGAAAGAAAAAAGCTAATTCATGCTTTGTTTAAGTGGTCGTTGCTCGGCTTGAGTTTGGCATTAATGTACTTTGTGGTCGTACGACCGTTTATGAGATGGATCACCGACTCTTTTCAAGATACGGTCGAAGATATGCTTCCTCGTACAATTGAAGAACTCGAAGAGCTGCAAGCTGTAGATAATTCGCTGCCAGGAATGTCAGGAGCCCTGCCAGTTCTTGAAGAGTCGATAGATCCAGACAAGGCCGAAAGCGAATTGTTGAAGGAACGAATTATGGCTGTGCTTGAGCAACATGAAGATAAGGCTGCGGGAGCATTTAATCTTTGGGTTATGAGAAGGGAACTTTAAAATGGCAAAGTTAACAAAGCTGGATAATATCACGTATGACAGCCTGCGGGGTTTTGAAAAGGCAGCTATTTTACTGAATTACCTTGGTCCTGAAGCTGCAAAAATACTATTTCGTAGTGCGGATGACGGGGACATTCGTAAAGTATTAGGGACGATGGCAAAGTATCGGGTTGTTCCTGTCGATGTTACAAAACGAGTTCTCGAAGAGTATTATGAAATGATCAGCGAGTCCGATGAATATATATTTAACGAAGATGCTATGGAAAAAGACATCGTCATCGAGGCTGTTGGCGAAGAAAGAGCTCGAGGTATTTTAGGTCATATGAGTGCAAGTAGCCAGGCACAGAGAAATATGGAGAGTTTAGAGCTAGTAGATGCAAAGTCTCTGTCAAACTTTCTTCTTAATGAGCACCCTCAAACAATTTCAGTCATTCTAGCCCATTTAGAGCCAGAAAAGAAAGGTGAGGTCCTTAAACGTCTTCCGGAAGCCCTTCAAGCCGAGGTGGTTTTAAGGCTTTCCAATTTAGACCATGTGGCTCCGGAGCTTATTGCTGAGATTGACCAAGTGCTAAAACATGAGCTTTCTTCTGTGGGTACGGTTGAACAGGCAAGTCTGGGAGGGGTTCAGCCGGTTGCTGAAATGCTCAACGTTATGGACAAGAATACGGAAACTTCGATCATGTCACGAATTGAAGAAAAGGATCCTATCTTGGCTGAAGAAATCCGTAAGCTGATGTTTGTATTTGAAGATATAGTTAAAATCGATGACCGAGGAATTCAAACACTTCTTAAAGAAGTTGATAATAGTAAGCTTCTGTTGGCTCTTAAGACAGCGAATGAAGAGATTCGAAATAAAATCTTTAAAAATATTTCTCAACGTGCTGCAAATCTACTGAAGGAAGACTTGGCCAATATGGGTCCATCGCGGCTCTCTGATGTTGAATCTGCACAAGTAGAAATTGTGAATGTTGCTCGTCGTCTTGAGGGAGAAGGTAAGATTCTTATTGCTCGTGGTGGCTCTGAAGATGCCCTTGTCTAGATAGATCAGAAGGATATGTGTGAAAGAATCGAAAATAATAACAAGTGAAGAAGTGGAACGAATTGTGTATGAATACGTTCCTAAGAAATTTACTTCGGAAGTCACGCAAGAAGCTATTGAATATGTAACTGATCACCAAAGAAGAGCCTCTGATTTTCATTTAAGTGAATTGTCAGCACAGCAATCTGGTATTAGCAAACTGAATCGTGAAAAGCAAGATCAGATCGTTGATGATCTTGTCTTGGAAAAGTTAAAAGACCTACAGGAGAATGCCTATAGAGAAGCCTATGAGCTGGGTGTAGCCGAGGGGGCGGAAAAGGCCTTTGTAGAGATGAAGCAAGACTTTCTCGATAGGCTAGAGAAAATTGATGACGTGTTGAAGTCTTTTGACGAAGTTAAAAAGCGCTTGTTTGATCATAATGAAACGCATCTCATTGAGTTAATGTATTTGATTGCCAAAAAAATATCATTTTTTGAAATAGAACAAGATCGTGACTTTATTAAAAAATTTGTATCAATTTTGTTAGAAGAAGTACACGGAGAAGAGAGTATAGTCATCAAACTTTGTCCGGACGATCTTTTCTTTTTGGAAGGATTGAGAGATAGAAATCTTAAAGAGCTGGAGGCCTTAAAAAACGTCAAGCTAGAAGGTGACGACGTGGTCTCCCCAGGTGGCTGTAAGTTAGAAACAAATTATGGTGTCATAGATGCTTCATTAGAAACTAGAGTGGAAAAGGTATGGGAGTTACTTAAGTCTCGTTTTCCTAGATTGAGTGACGAGGAGCGTGAGCTTCAAGATGATTCATCTTCGGTTGTAAAGATGAAGGAGCCGAATGTAGAAGTTAAAAGTGAGCCTTCGGAAAATGACGGAGGTGGATCGGATCCTGATTCGGAGAGTGAAAGTGCTTGATTTGAATATTGAAAAATATTTGTCAGCTTTGGAACTTAATAAGATTCATCTGGATATTGGAAAAGTGACGGAAGTCAGAGGATCCCTGATCAAAGGGTTTGTTCCCGGTGCGAGTTTAGGTAGTATTTGCCGATTGCACCCCATATCGGGTCAAAAAACATTTATGTCTGAAGTTATTGGTTTTGAAGGCAAAGAAGTGCTTCTTATGCCTCTAGGAGAGATGCAAGGGATCGGTCACGGCTCTAAAATTGTATTACAAAAATCCTGGGCTTCAGCTCACGTGGGTGAGGCGCTCATCGGTCGAGTGATTGATGGTCTGGGGCAGCCTATTGATGATCTTGGCGAAATCGAAACCTCTAAGGAAACCTCTCTTTATAGTGCCCCAGAAAACCCCCTAAAAAGACCTCCTATTTCAAAATCACTCTCTCTTGGGGTTCGGGCCGTAGATGGTTTGATTACTTTGGGTCAAGGACAGAGAATAGGAATTATGGCTGGCTCAGGTGTAGGGAAATCGGTACTTCTTGGTATGATGGCAAAGCAGTCAGAGGCTGATGTGAATGTTATAGCCATGATTGGAGAGCGAGGTCGTGAGGTTCGAGAATTCATTGAAAATATTCTAGGAGAAGAAGGCCTCAAGCGCTCCGTAGTTGTTGCGGCGACGTCAGACCAAAATCCCCTAGTGAGGCTCAGGGGAGCCTATTTAGCTAATGTGATTGCCGAAAACTTCAGTCGCCAAGGAAAGTCGGTACTGCTACTGATGGACTCAGTCACGCGTGTGGCTATGGCTCAAAGGGAGATTGGTTTAAATGTTGGTGAGCCACCAGCGTCAAAAGGGTACACTCCCAGTGTTTTTTCTTTACTTCCAAAGCTATTAGAGCGAGCAGGGACATTTGAGGGGGCGGGCTCTATTACAGGCCTTTATACAGTCTTGGTAGAAGGAGACGATATGGATGACCCTATCGCAGATGCGGTTCGATCTATCGTTGATGGTCACATTGTCTTGGATCGGAAATTGGCTCATAGAGGTCACTATCCAGCGATAGATGTTTTACGGAGCACGAGTCGAGTGATGCTCAGTGTGGTCTCGGAAGAACATAAGGTGATCGCTCGAAAATTTAGAGAGCTAATGGCTGTGTATGCAGAGGCGGAAGATCTTATCAATATTGGAGCCTACAAGGTGGGGTCGAATCCGACAATCGATGAAGCTATAGCGGCGCATGAAGCGATTAATAATTTCTTGGTTCAAGAACGCGGAGAATCTATCCCCTTGGAGGATCTCGTGCGGTATATGGGGCAGCTTGTAGGTTATGAAATTTAAGTTTCGATTAGACTCTCTTTTACATTATCGAAAGCGACTGTTAGATGAGGCGCAGATTAAGTATAGAAGTGCCCAGGCGGAAGTCGATAGCGCTTTGCTAGAACTTCAGAGCTATTATGATGCTTCTGACAACGCCCGAAGTCTAATTTATAGTCGGCTTCAGTCTGGTTCTGGCCTAGCGGAAGTTGTCCAAGCTGATCAACATATAGAACACTTAAAAATAAAGGTTAATCTGAAGCGTTCTGAAATTCGTGAGTTAATGATGAAAGCTGAAGAATTTCACGAGGAAATGACGGAAGCTGCGCGACAGACAAAAATTTTAGAAGTATTAAAAGAAAAAAAGAAAGAAGAGCATAAAAAAATGATGAAGAAAAAAGAGGCAAAAGAGTTGGATGATTTGACCTCGATGAGATATGGGAGAGTGAAATGAAACGAGGTTATGGCGAATTTATCAAAGCTGCCAAAGAACATCGGAAGAGCACTCACAAAAAAGTTTCAACTCAAGGGACCGCCCATAGAAAAAGTTCGATAGAAGGCCAGCCTCTTAATGTTGAGGCAGAGATAAAGAAAATATTTGCGGATCGAGCCTTGGTTCGATCCAAAAAAAGCAAATCCCTTTTTCAGTACTCTACTGGTCAAATGGCAGGAATTGTCGCGTTATTTATAGGTGCCTTAGGAACTGGGTATGGATTTATATTCCCGGATGAAGTGGTTCAATTGGCTTCGCGCTTTGAAGTGGGCTTTCTCCCGCAAACACTGGCGGCCGAAGCCAAGAGTAAGGAGGAAAAAAGCTCCTCGACTAAAGGCAAAGAGACGGCAAAAGATGCCGTTCTTGGAAGTAAGGCTGAACGTGCAGATGAAGTAGAAAAAAGTAAACTTGTTTCAGAAGAGCTAAGTCATTTCAGTAAATTGAATGATCGTAAAAAAGAGCTAGATCGACGGGAAAAAGAATTGGCAGAGTTGGAAGAAGAATTGCATAAACAGAAATTAGAGATTGATGCGCGAATTGAAAAACTTGAAAAGATAAGAAATAAAATATCATCAGTTTTGCAAGAGCGTGTAAAGGTAGATCAGGAAAAGGTAAAAAGATTGGTGGAGTTTTACTCAAATATGAAACCAAAGCAAGCAGCAGAGATCGTCACGACTTTGAATGAAGATTTGGCTGTTGAGATACTGGGTCAAATGAAGAAGAAAAGTGCTGCCGATATAATGAACTTACTAGAGCCTGCGAAAGCGAGAACGCTTTCTGAGAAATTTGCAGGCTATCAAAGAAGGTAATTAAAGTGATTTCGAGTGCGAGTCCTTTTAGATTAGAAAGTTTTCTTCCTCCAGAAAGGGAAGTGAGTTCTAGTCAACGTATTAGTAAGTCGAATCCGGAGTCGACTTCAAAGGACTTCCAATCTCGTTTGGGAACTTCGTCAAAAAATAAGAGAGATTTTGAGTTTGATAAAAAATATGACGACAGTTCAGCGGAATCGATTTCTTTACGGGATAAAGAAGAGACTTCTATAGTCCAGAATTCAGAAGAACAAAAAACGAGACCAGTGTCTGAGGTTGGCTCTACAGCAAGTCAGGAATCAAAATCATCCTCCGATTCCTCTGCTTTAAAGAGTTCTCAGAAAGTCAGCGAGAAGTCGGCTTCGGAACGCAAGCCTATTGAAGAAAGAGACAATGTTCAGATAGATTTTCTATTGGATATGAAACGAGAGCTAGATGTTTCACCGTCCGAGGTCGTGGCGGCATTTGCGGATCTTAGTGATCGTGAACTTGCCGCGCCTCCAGAAAAAACGGTCGCTCAGCTGGTACAGAATTTAGGCCTAAAAGGGGAGGATGCGGAAAAGGCGAAAGAGCTTTTTTACAATATGCTTGCTCAAACATCTTCATTAGATTTGGGAACTGATAGTGCTGATAATGATCGA
Source organism: Bdellovibrionales bacterium (assembly GCA_020435025.1). GTDB lineage: Bacteria > Bdellovibrionota > Bdellovibrionia > Bdellovibrionales > UBA1609 > JAGRAG01. The sequence goes on from JAGRAG010000104.1 coordinate 18,125, forward strand.
TCCCTTTCTATGAAAGTAATGACAGAAAAAGAGTTGGCCTTAAAGAATCGGGAAGACTCTTTAGAAACTATGAGTCGAGACTTCTTTGGTCCTGCAGTGGCCGCCTCATCTACATCCACGATTGTGGCCCAACAACAGGTTTCAGAAACCTCAAAAGGAGCCAATCAGGCAGTTCGCCAAAAAATGGGACATAGCTTTTACAAGAATATGAGTGCTGGGACCAATGCTATTCCTACACCTCAAGGCCTACAAGATGCTTCCGCGGCCACGCATGAGCTGTCAGAAGAGGTAAGTCCGACGTCTGGTGCGATCCCCTCTTTAGGTGAAAACTCTTTTGAGGAGACTCTTCCTAATCCACAGGCAAATAGGGCTCATAGTGTTCCTGTAACCGGTGCAGTTTCTTCAGATCAGGTGTCGGCGTTGGGTTTGAAAAGTTTGAATCAGCCTGAAGCCGTATCAGAGAATTTAGGAAAAATGTTAGAAAAGACCTATGGTGATAGTGCTCCTATAGTACCAACCTCTACAAGCAATGCGACAGCAATGATGAGTTCCATGGCCGACTCCAGTATAATGCCGACAGAATTTGACGCCCCTTCATCGATGGAAAAAGTGAATCTATCAAGTAGCGAATCAATGGATAGCATCATAGAAAGTTCGTCAGCAGTGGCTCCTGTTGAAGCGGGAGGTTTTTCGGATAAAGAGGCTCAAATGGAGTCGCAAGATGGAGAACCTTCATTGAAAAATTTTGGGGAGTCATTTGTTCAGGGAGCTAAGTCCCAAAACTCAGCAGGTAGGCCAGAGTTCATAGTACAGGCTCCAAAGCCAAGTCAGGGTGAGCAGGCAGCGAATGTTCAAGAGGTCATTAATCAAGCTCGTTACATGATTAAAAATGGCGGTGGAGAAATGAAAGTTCATTTAGCTCCAGCAGGCTTGGGTGAGGTGAACCTTAAGGTTTCTATGTCGGAAGGAAAGATCAACGTCGAAATGATTACTTCAAACAGTGACGTGAAAAAAGTTATGGAACGAGGGCTTGGTGACTTAAAGTCTACTTTGGCTAGTTTGAAGTTAAATGTTGACGATATTAAAGTGGATGTCGCTCAGCACTCGTCGAATCAACTAGAGCAGGATGGTCAAAGTGAATCGCGAAATTTCCAGCAACGTTTTTTAGAAAATTTTCAGCAGGAAAACAATAGGTTTAGAAATTACAATTTAGCGGATGATGGATTTCCTCGTTCTGGATCACAGGTAGCAGATCGAGCGAGAGAGGCTCATGAGATTAATTTACACAATAACCGACGAAATTCCGATGGCTCTCGCTCAGGAAGACTGAATTTGGTGGCCTAAGGAGACTCTATGATTAGTGTAAAAGGTGGCACACAAACTTACTCTCAGGCAGTTCAACAACCTAATTTTAAATCGGATAAGAGCCAGACTTTATCTGCGGCGGAACAGCAGAAATTCTATGGAGATAGAAATATAGGTGAGGTGTTAAACCAGGTTGCTGATCCCAACTGGGTAGATCCTTCAAAGATGCGCCAAGTAGGCGGCGACAGTATGGGAAAAGATGGTTTTTTAAAGCTTTTTTTAGCACAGCTGAAAAACCAAGACCCGACCAACCCAATGCAGGGTCATGAACTGGCAGCGCAGTTGGCTCAATTCACTTCGCTAGAAAAATTGAACAATATTGATGAGGGTATTCAGGGTATGGCAAAAGCCAGTCAAAAGGGGGCTGGTGATTATCAAGTATTAAATCTTATCGGCAAATCAGTTTCCGGAGATTCTTCTAAGATTGTTCGTACAGATAACAAAGAAGAGCATGATGTTCGTTTTAAACTGCCAACGGATGCTGCTCGCGTTAAAATGTCTGTGATTGATGCAGATAACAAGATTATTCGTACCATCGAACACCATAATGTGAAATCGGGAACAAATTCTTTAAAGTGGAATGGCTTAAACGAAGATGGTCAGCCTGCACGATTGGGTGCGTATTCTGTAACGCTGGAGGCTTTTGGTGGTAGTAACGAAAAGATAGCCGCTTTTACAAAATTTGATGGAAAAATCACAGGCGTTAACTTTACTCCCGAAGGAACAGTTTTGATGGTAGGAGACCAGACGGTGCGCATGCAAGACATCAAGAAGATATATGACGGTGAGGCTCGTGCGGCTCAGGTCAGTGGGCAGGTTTTAGCTGACGATAAGGCTTTATCTAAGCTTGGAGTTCAACCTATAAAGGCGGAAAAAGGAAAAGCCAATATGGGTGGTGATTTACAAAATATTGGTGATGTTGGTTTAAGTCGAGAAATGTCGGAAAAGATCAAAAAAGAAACTGGTTCCAACCAGGGAATTCTTTAAGACGAGGATATAAGTGTCAATTAACAAGCTGGTACAAACCCCACAGGTCCAAACGGATGTCATTCAAAGAGGTAGAGACAAAAGCTCTTTGCTGAACTCTTTGGATAAAGGGGGATTTGAGAAGACACTTAAAGGATTGCAACAATCCTCAGTCGTACCAACAGCTCAAAAAAGCCTGCAATTAGATCCATTAAAATTTTCAAATCATGCTATCCAAAGAATGCAGCAGCGTGGATTGCATTTCAATAGTGAGGAATTGCAGAAAATTGAGATGGCCGTTGGGAAGGCAAGAGAAAAAGGGGCGCAAGAGACCCTTGTTTTGTCTGACAAAGCCGCCATGGTGGTCAGTGTAAAAAACAATACAGTGGTCACCGTTGTCGATAAGGAAAGTATGAAAGAGAATGTTTTTACAAAAATTGACAGTACGGTGATGATCTAAAGCCGAAAGGGCTAAGGAAGGAGGAATAAAGATCATCAATAAATGGAACAGGAAGTGAAATTTAAATTTTAATTAGGGCTGGTCCTCATCGAGGGGGCCCTTCATATCTACCAATCGATTGCGGTAGAAAATACATGGAGGTATTGAGTGGGAGTATTATCTTCTTTATATACAGGTGTATCCGGTTTAAGTGCGCAAGGTGAAGCGCTGGGAGTGATTGGGGACAACTTCGCAAATGCAAATACGGTCGGGTTTAAGGCGAGCCGTGCAGAATTTAAAGATATTATTTCATGGAGTATAAT
>JAGRAG010000105.1 GCA_020435025.1 Bdellovibrionales bacterium
AAGTCGCAAAGTATTTGTTAAAAAAAATGGCTTCCGGAAAGTATCGGGATCAGATTGCTTTCGACGAAACATTGCCTCATTCGGCTCATGAGTACAAACTGTCTTCCTATAAACACCCCCAGTGGATTCAACGTTTTAGTAACTGGCTTGTAAAGAATAAAGAGCTGTCTATGGAGCTACAAAAGAAGTGGAATTTAAGATAGGCGTGGCAGTTAGAAAGTTCAGAGAGCTGCTTTTTTTGTGGATGTTCTGTGTTTTGGCTTTAGACAATGCTGCTCAGGCTATGGTCTTTTCAAAAACGAACTTACAGCTGCTAAGAGGTCATAATTTTCAATTGGGTCCTAAAACTCGAAACGTCCTGACTTATGAGCAGCTTTCTGTGTTTAAAAAAGGTGATCTTTTTTTCTTTTTTGATGTAACAGATGCAACCAGTGAGCAGACATCTTTGTATGGAGAAGCTGTTCTAAGAGGAAATTTGAATGAGCTTTTTCATTGGAACACAGGGAATTTTGTCAAGGGGTTGTTTTTGGCACTGAGCCTGGAACATAACTCATCAGGAGCGGCCCTTTATGGGTTGAGTCTGGACCTCAATGTGCCGGGAATGGATCTATTTCAGGTGACGTACTTCCAGAGAAATTTGAAAAAAGAAGAGGGCCTTTCGCAGCAGATCACACTTGTATGGTCTACCCAGTTTCAAATGGGCCTTCCATGGGAGTTTTCAGGTTTCTTCGATTGGGCAACGAAGGAGGGCCGTTCGGAGGGTTGGATTTTAATGCAGCCCCAGTTACTGTTTAACTTAGGAAAATTCTGGAATATGACCGATGGTGAGCTATGGAGTGGACTGGAGTTTCATCAGTGGACAAATAAGTTTGGAATCAAAGACCAAAATGAGTCGGTTATTCAATATATGTTGAAGTGGTACATCTAACTGTTGGTGCTGGATTGAGAATTCACGCTTGACCGCTGAATTCGTTGGTGCGTCCGAGTGAATTCAGACATATAGTTTTTTATTTTCAACTAGATAGCATATCTGGGTCGCAATGGTATGACCCTAGAACGGTTAGGGGTAAGACACGTCACATTTGATAAATGCCGTTAAGCTCTCATTTTGAGCACAAAATTCTTCTGGTAGCTCTATGGCTTTGGCACGACGATTTGGCTTTTTTTCAAAAGATCAGAAATAAGACCTGGAAAAAGAGAAAAGTTAATAAATATATAACAGATAATAGCTATACATATATAAATAAAGTGTTAAAAATAAGCCGTTTACGTTTTGGTGGCAACAGGAGGTTACTATGCGTTCCTTAGCTTTTATGGTTTTGGCCATTATGATGGCAAGTCCCAGTTATGCCAGTCGGGTTTATTACACTCGATATTATAATGTAGGCTTACACTTTACGTCTCATTATTACAATAAACCGATTATTTCGGTTACGGCACATATTGGAATTCAAAAAGGTGGTTATTATGGGCCTTGGTATCATGTTCAAGATGTCCCTCTGTCTAAAACAGCTTCTGGACAATTTATGAGCAAGATTAAAATGGTGGATAATTATACAAATGGAGAGACGAATCAGTATCTTTTAGTTACTTATAAAGTCATCTATGACAACTATTTAGAATCTTGGACGCCTGTTCAAGGAGTGCCGTCAACGAACTATGGAACGTTCTATGAAGGGTGTAACGACGAAAAAGCGAATTGTTTAAAAAGTCGGTCTGTCCAAGAGTTTTTGGAGGATATGAATCAAATATTTTACTCTTCTGTTCCTTCTGAAACGTCAGCAGGATACTTTACGACCTACCATTGAGTCATGTTTAAAGAGAGCTCTCAATCTTTGGCAGATGAACTGCTAGACGTTTGCCAAAGGGGACTCCGACAAAATGTATTGGAATTAGATCACAGCTTGTATTTGTGTGCTGGACAGCACCAGTTTAAAAGCCTTTGGACAAGAGACTTTTGCTTTTCAATACCCGGGATTTGTCAAATGGGTCGCAGTGATGTGGCGGAATTTCACCTACAGAAGTTGATTAATGCCCGCCGATCCAAAGATGCTCTTATTCCTAGATTGATGGATTCTCTGCCATCGGCATTGCGAGTCACCGTTAATATGTCTTTTTACCGAATGGGGTCGTCTCGGTCGTTGCGAGTGAGTCAGCCTCTACGTCCGGAGTATCTCGGGGAACATAGAACAGAGTCCATCGATTCAAACTTCCTAGTTATATTAATGTCGATCTTTTTGGGAAAGTATTATGATAAAATGGAATGGCTTCATAGAAATCAATCTGCTTTGGAAGAAGTTTTTCAATATTATTGCGATAAAACCGAAGATGGATTGATTCGACAAAATTCGTTTTCAGATTGGCAAGATAGTGCGAAAAGAAAGGGGTTAACTTCTTATACGAACGCACTTTATCTAGCTGTTCTAAAATCCATGAAACAGCTGGGCTGGCCCATTTCGGTATCTTACGAAGAGACTCTAAAGAGCTTTAAACGCCAATTTTACGATGAGGAAGCAGGGCTATTTCTTTCCGAAGTTGGTAAGAACCAAATTGGTCTTGATACACAGCTTTTGCTATTAGACTATGATATTTTATCATATGAGGAATCTCTGGATTTGTATAGTGCTCTAGTGAAGAGTGAATTTTGGGTACAGTATGGGCTTTGTAATTTGCGGAATTATTCTTTAAGGGAAATCAGTTGGACCACACAGTTAGTTGGTCTTAAAAGGTATCATGGGAAAATGATCTGGTCTTGGCTTGTGGGGTATTCGTTAAAGATCGCTAGAAAAATGAAAGATGAAAAGTCCGTACAAGAAATAATAAACTATGCTCATAGGCATTTGTTATTTGAAAATCAGATTTATGAAATCTACTCTATTAAAACACAAAAACCTTTTAAAAATCTGATCTATCGTTCAGAATCGCCATTTAGTTGGGGGTGTGCCAAAATGATTGAAGGATTAAACTGATGGCACCAGTTACTTAGGTGGATTGGGTTGCTCTAGTATATCTGCGACAAAAAGATCTGCTTTAAATTTGTTGGATAGGGCCGAAGGGTGTCCATCGTGAGGTATAAATTGGTTCCCTTTTAAAATTTGAAAAATATTAAGAGTTGAATAGTCACGTGTTTCCACTCCTAGTTCCTGGAGTCTTTGTAAAATGGTTTGAGTTATGAGCAGTTCATTGCGATAACTTGAAACAACAATGAATCGATTGACATGAAATCTCCTCTTTAAAATAGATTGAATTTGCAATAGAGCTTTCGCATAGATATCAATTTCGTGATGGCCAATGAAGGGTAGATTAAATCCAATAGTGTGTGTTAACTGAGAGCGAGCGACAAGGTCATAAAAAAAGGTTCGAACGGGCAAATCATACTTAGGGATACCTTTAAAAATAAATTGATTATTTTTGCTATAATCAAAAAGGGGTTGGTAATATCCCCAGTTTCTTCTATATAAAACGGTTGAGCCAAAGAACCTAAATAAGTGGTCATCAAAAAGATAGAAGATAGCAGTTCCATTTGTGCCATACAAATTTTGGTATCTTGGGTGATCTTTGATTTCTTGTAGTTCATAGAGAATCGAATTCACTCCAAAACCGTGAAATCCCAAATTGTAAACGTTTGTTTTAGGAAGGCGATCGGCGAGCTGTTGAGGAAGGGTGTCTCTATCATCCAACCCTTCTCCGTAAACCATAGAGCCGCCAAGGAGCATTAAAAAATTATCATTTTTGCGATTGTTTCCGGTGACGGTTCTTCGGGAATTTTTGTCGATAGAATAGGTCACATCATAGACGATTTCACCGCTTTGAGTTTTGACAATGGAGCGAGCAAGTTGATTCGGAGAGGGAACCGTGTAGACTTTAGAATCCTGTCTTATTGCCTTAAAATAGTTTTCGGGAAACTTTAATGATTCGTCCGGATTGGAACTGTAGTTAAATGTTTTTTGATCTAAAGATTCAAGATACTTAGGGCGAAAATTTGCAAATTTTGAAAGTGACTCCGTTCTTTCGATTCGAGCAGAGGGGTAAAATTGAAAATTCACAAAATAACGACTAATAGCTTCAAAAATTAAGAGAAGAAAGAGTACATTGGCGCAGGCTAAGAGGGATACTTTTAAAAAATACTTCATTTGAGTTATGTTATCATATTTTTAAAAAACGCCACAACGAGTCTTTTCCAATCTATTGAGTGTATTGTCATTTATTGGTCACGGCCCTGCTTATAATTGATGTTCTTAGGGAATGATAAACATGATAGGGTGATCATCGTTAGAAGAACGTGGATTTCAAAAATTCATTATGTAGTAGGTCCAGGTCGGATAGTTAGAAAATTCTCGATAAATCTCCGAGCTGTATGAATAGACCAAATGTTAACTTTAGACCTCTTTGACCACCAATTCTCGAGGAATACGAAACTGAGAACTGTAAATTCCGTCTTCTGCAGCATAACCAATACCAATACCCATAACGACATGACTATGCCGGTTGAGCTTTAATACTTTCTTTACTCTAACTTCGTCAAAACCTTCCATAGGACAGCAACTTAAGCCTTGAGCGACTAGGGCCAACATTAAGTTCTCACAGGCTAGAGCCGTACTTTTAGAGGCAGTTTCAAAGGCACGAGCTGTTCCAAATGAGACTCTAGGTGTAGGACGAAACCATCCAATGAGGGTGGTCATGAGATATGCCAAAGTATCTTTAATGAAAAAAGGGTCTCTCATATAAGCTAAAGGAATCAGCTTTTTATAGTAGTTAACAAGCACCTTTGGGGGACTGTCTAGGGTATCTATCCAATTTAGGATCAATTTTTGATTGCGCTTCCAAGTGTCCAAGCGAGCGACAACAAAAATCAATTCTTGTGCCGACTGGGCGGCATTTTGTCGAAAACAGGCCTCAATGAGTGGTTCTCTGTGCGCAGTAGATTTGACCCAATAAAACTCCCATGGCTGCATGTTCGAACTGTTCGGTGCGACTAAGGCGGCATCTAAGGCCTTCTCAATTAGTTGAGAATCAACAGGCTGATCAGTGAACTTTCGAACACTTCTTCGTTTTTGAACGACGTCGAAAAAATCCATTGCCTTAGAGCTCCATGTTTTGTCGTTTTTTCTGAACAGATTTTAAAATTTCTTGCTTTTGAAGTGAATCTGCTACTTTCCAAGTTTTTTTTTCTTCGGAAGACATTCCACAGGTTTGGCAAATCGTCGTTTTCTCATCGTAATCACAAATAGACATACAGGGTGAATCGTAGGTTCCTTTTAGCTTCTGTTTGTCGATGATTTCGGGAGATAAATGTGATTTGTCTATTTTCATGATTCCTTCTTTGTACTACAGTTGTCATATTAAGGAGGCCGAAAGTAAGTTACCTGTATTCTGATAAAAATGTCAAAACTGGATTTCGTCAGATTAATTTTTGAATAGGGTGACGGATTTAATACAAGGTCGTTTTAACAGAAAGGGCAAAAGCATGTATAAAACAGCGATGATTACTGGAGCGACTGCGGGATTTGGCCAAGCAATGGCTCGTAGCTTTTCTAAATTGGGCTATAAACTCATTCTTACAGGTAGACGGCTTGAACGGTTAGAAAAGTTGGCTATGGAGTTAGCGACCCCGGTTCATATAGCTTGTTTTGATGTTCGCTCCAAAGTGGATCTGCAGCAAAGTCTTCATCAATTGCCCTCGGAGTTCCATGAAGTCGATGTATTGATTAACAATGCGGGATTAGCTTTAGGACTTGAAATGGCAGATAAGGCGGACTTGCAAGACTGGGAGACGATGATCGACACAAATATCAAAGGGTTGGTGTATATGACACGAGCGCTTCTTCCAGGAATGGTCGAGAGAAATAGGGGTCATATAATCAACATCGGCTCTATTGCGGGACAGTGGCCCTATCCTGGTGGCAATGTTTATGGAGCCACAAAAGCCTTTGTACAACAATTTTCGCGAAATCTAAGAACCGATCTTTTTGGGACAGGAGTCCGAGTGACAAATATCGAGCCAGGAATGGCGGAGACCGAGTTTTCCCAGGTTCGTTTTAAAGGGAACAAGGCGAAAGCGCAGGCGGTGTATGAAGGATGTCAGCCCTTATCTGCAGACGATATAGCGACCCTTGTTGCCATGGTGGCGACTCTTCCAGAACACATAAATATCAATGCCCTAGAGGTCATGCCAACAACCCAAAGCTGGGCTGGATTACGAACTTATCGAGGGGCAGATACCGATAAGTAGAGGATGACCGTTAGACTTAAAAGATCACTCTTCGCAAGTTACTGGAGTCTTATTGGGCGGAGGGTTTGGTTCCGGCGACGGTGAGCCACCATGGACCGGATGGGTTGGAGAGATGTCTATGTCTGCGCAGGAAAAGTAAAGCGAAGGCGGGGATTTATCGGTCATCAATTGTCTGATTTGTAAAGTGCATTGAGTGCAGGTCACATTCGGTACGATAATTGTGTTTGAAAAAAAGTGAGGTGTCGTGTCTCTCCCGGATTGATCGTCGGCAATCTGCTTTAAAAGTATCCAATTTTCATCATTCGCTTCGGAAAACCAAATTTCATAGTGGCCTGGATGGTCAATGGTTTCTTCCCATTCAATGGTTAAAGTTTGACCGGCTTTTAGTTTCGTTCGTGTGTTGTATTTTCGAGTTCCACAAGGGGCGCCACTGGATTTGATTCCTGAATTGTCAGTTCTTGGAGGGGTTGTTCCATTTAACTTCCAACGGGTATGACCTAAAGATATAAAAGACTCAAAGAAAATAATCAGAAAAAGAAGAGACTTCATTTGGCGTTCTCCAGGCAAAATTGTTGAGCAATGGCAAGGGCTTCTTTTAAAGTGTCAGATTCTGCTTGAATGAGTGGCGTACTACCTATGTTGAGATCGGTGTGGATGCATGTATACTCACTCCTGTTGAAGCTGGCTCCAGGTAAAAAGTACTCAGCGGACTCTGATCCTTTGAGGTGAGAGGTATCAAACACCAATGCCTTTAACGTATAGCAGGTTTCCTTATCTTCAAAAACCAGACACTCTTTTTGTGTGAGTTCTTGATTTTTTAGATTTGGGGAAAATTGAGAGACATTGCAATGATAATTTTCCATTTCAGTACAAATTTCTTTCTTCCAAAATGTGTGACTTAAAGATTTCTCTCTTAGTTTTTCCATGCACTGTGATGACAAAGCTCTGATATCTTCAGTTTGAAAAGACTGACAGTTTTGAAAAAGCAAAGTAATGGGTAAGAAGATGGCGGCGAAAGTTAAAAAGGGACTTAAAGTAGTTTTCAAGAGAATTCCTCATTATTCATCCAAGTATATCATTTTATTGGCTTCCTGAGGTACCGACTAAAGTGCTTCGCATCGGAATGAGACAAGTGCTACCTGCTATTGCCGCCGCGTTGGAGCCCTTAATGGAACTCAGTCTGATTTAGGAATAAAATTAGACTCCTAGACGAATTTTAAGAGTTTTGTTCGCTTCATAAGGTCTATGGAGATATTAGTTGGACATGATTTTAGGGTCCTGATATAACCACTTCCCACATCTATATCTATTGAAATTGAGGGGACGACTCATGAATCAAGACTTTTCTGAGAGAATTACGGGGCTCACACAATCTGATATTCGCGCTATGACCCAGAAGTGCAATGAGTACCATGGGATTAATTTGGGACAGGGACTCTGCCAACTGCCAACGCCTCCTGAGATCATTGCAGCGGCTCAAAAAGCCCTCGAAGACAATAGTAAATGTATCTATTCACCTGCAGAGGGCATTTTGTCTTTAAGGCAGGCTATTGCCGGTAAGCTAAAAGAAAAAAATAATATTATAGCTGATCCGCAATCTGAGATTCTCATTACCATTGGGGCTACAGGGGGCTTTGCTAGCTCATTGATGGCACTTTTTAATCCTGGAGATAAAATTTTACTTTTCGAGCCCTTTTATGGCTACCATTACAATACGGCAAAACTTGCGGGGTTAGATGTTCTGGCTGTTCCAATGAATGGAAATGAGGAGTATACGGAGGCTCTGTTAAGAGATTTTGTCTCTCAGGTTCAAGGAGTGGTTGTCTGTACCCCAGGAAACCCTGGGGGCAAAATGTGGACACAAAAGGAAATCGACATTTTAGCCAAACTGTCTAAAGAGTTTTCTTTTAAGGTGATTACTGATGAAATGTACGAGTTTTTTAGATATGGACAAGCACACATTTCTCCAGCCTCTCACCCCGATTTGAAAAGCAAAACAATTACATTAATGGGGCTTTCGAAAACGTTCAGTATTACGGGATGGCGTTTAGGTTATGTGGTTGCTCCGACTAAATATCTAGAAAAAATTAGAATTGCTAATGACCTTTTTTATGTCTGTGCACCGACACCCCTTCAGTATGGTGTAGAAGCTGGTTTTCAAATTGATGATTCTTACTATTCTGAATTGCAAAAGGACTTTCATAAACGAAGGGATCAGATTTGCTCAGCACTTGAGGAAGGTGGGATGCCTCCGATCAAACCCAATGGCGCCTATTATGTACTAGCTGACATCTCCAGATTTTCGTTTGCTTCTTCCTTGGATTTTGCAATGGCGTTACTTCAAAAAGTGGGTGTTGCCGGTGTGCCTGGCCGCGCCTTTTTTCTCAGTACCGAGGGAGAGAAATACATTCGGTTTAATTTTGCTGTTTCTCAAGAGGAGCTGGACGAAGCTTGTGAGAGACTGCGACGTACGAAGGAGGTATTTAATGGCTGAACTATTTTGGGATAAAGACTGTTCAACTCGGGATCGTGAAGAAATTCAGTCAATTTTAAAAAAATTAGATGTTCAATTGTCGTATTGGGCAGTTGCTGATGGAGCCGATGCTCAGGATCTTTTAGGTCAAGACATCCTTAGCGACGATCAGAAAGAACAGCTTTTAGAATACCACGACCATTATTTCTCAAGATTAAGGAACGAACAGGGATATCAATCAAGAGACTTAATTGTGCTTCACAAAAATTTAGAGGGTTTAGATGGACTATTGCAAAAGTTTAATAGATGTCACACCCATGATGATGATGAAGTTAGATATATCATTGACGGTTCCGGTATTTTTGGATTTGTGCTGCCCAATGGAGAGCAGGTGAAGTTAAAAGTCGAGGCAGGTGAGTTTA
>JAGRAG010000106.1 GCA_020435025.1 Bdellovibrionales bacterium
TTGCAAAAACCTGCTCCCTAATCGTGAGACAATAAAAATCCAAGCCATCTAAGTACAAATTAACGCCATCTAAAAAAGTATCTAAATTTTGTGGGTCAACTCCTTTGTCGAAGACCTCTATCTGAATCTCTGGATTTATGTCTTTGGCCATTTCAGCCATAGTCATAGCCTTATCTCTACCCAAATGACTGACTGTTGCGCCGACTTGTCGGTTGAAGTTACCGATTTCAAATTGATCAAAATCGGCAATCTTGAATTGCCCCACTCCCAAACGAGCCAGCGTTAGAAGGTAATTCCCTCCGACACCTCCCATTCCAGCAATGGCCACCTTAGATCGCCTTAGGGTCTCTTGATCACCTTCAGTAAACCATCCTATATTTCTTGAAAATGCTAATGAATAGTTAAATTCTGCACTCACTGACTTATCCCCTTTTTATTCATTTAGCGAACATTGCCCTCATACCTATCAAACAAAAATTTTCCAAAATTGTCGAACCCTATTCAGATCTGCCTAATATTAGTGTGGCATTCTGTCCGCCGAATCCAAAACTATTGCTTAACGACCTTCGAAATTCCTTTATTCTAGAAACGTTGGACACATAATCGAGATCACACTTCGGATCCACTACATTAAGATTCAACGTGGGTGAGACAAAGCTCTCTTTCATCATAATTAAAGTTGCTAAAGCCTCCAAAACACCACAAGCAATATTCGAGTGACCAACTTGCGACTTTATTGAACTCATAGGAATCTCATAGGCTCGACGGCCAAAAGTAGCCTTGACAGCATCGGTCTCTGATAAATCGTTTAGCTGAGTGGATGTGCCATGAGCATTTATATATTCCACTTGATCCAACGCCAATTGAGCATCTTTCATAGCCGTGATCATCGAAGAAATGGCTCCTGTATGCCGAGGATGACCCTCTAAAAAATGCCATCCATCACTACTCTGTGCAAATCCCAAAATTTCGCCTATATAACTTTCACACTGCTGATCGCTGACTTCTAAGACCAGAGCCGTCGCGGACTCCCCTTTTACAAAACCACTTCTGTTTAAAGAAAAAGGACATGAAGACCGTTCAACATCTTCTACATCTGTATTTAAAGCGCCTAATAAAAGATACGGAAGAAGCACTGGAGGCTTAATGAGCTGTTCGATGGAGACAACTAAGATTCTTTTATTTTTACCACTTTTAAGCCTTCTAAATGCGTGACCTATTAAGGCATTGCCTGTCGTACAAGTATTATTCAACCCAATCGTCTGACATTGAGGTGTTAAATGAAAACCTTGTTGCTTTAAAAGCTTAGCTAAAAACTCGTTGGATGTTTCTTCGGAAATAACATCAAAAGCTAGCTCTGGCTTTTCTCCCGAAGCTACCAAACTATCCTGCCAATTACTACCAATATCAGCACATCCACACAATATCAAATCAATAGGAAGATCCAAATCAAATGACAGCAGCAACTGTTGAAACAACTGTTCGGCGAGCGCAGCGACTTCTTGGGAGGTCGTATAATATGAACTACGAGTCGGAAAATGAATCGGAGCTCCAGCGGCAACTGGAAAATTAAAATCAACCAGTTCCCCTCGAATATCTCGAACTCCAGATGCCCCCCCTCTTAAAGCATCAGTAAAATCTTTTAATCCATTCCCGATAGGAGAAAGAACACTGGCCGCCGATACAAAAACTCTACTCATTTATCTTTCCCGATGTGATCCAGTTAACTAAAGGAGATGCAATTCCAAACTCCCAAGAACTAACATCTAATTCGTCCCAAATGTTTATGGGATTCTGACCAGCACCCATCAAGACAATGCCAGCTCCCTCTTTCAACGTCGCAATTCCCAATTTTTTTGACGTTCGCAAACAACCCAATCGATCTTCTCCTGAAAAAGCGGAAGCAACTACCGCCAAATCTATTGCTCCCCTTTGAATGTCAAATTCAGCAAAATCAAAAGCCTCTTTGACTCCAGTTCTAAGGTTGTAAAACGTGTTAATTGGCCCTTGAGATTTCAATAAAATTGGTATGGTTGCAGCACCGATTCCAAAATTGGTTTTTAAATGTTGCTTGGGTGGAACAAGTTTTTTAAACTCCACAGCTAAGTCCGAAGAGTTCACACTCGCTAGCTCTTTCAGGGCACTATCAAAAACCGGTCCCGAATCCAATGCAAGATAGACTCCTATTCTATCAAGCGCAAACCTTCCTAATTCAAATGAATCTTTAATCGCATTTAGGCAATACGATAATAATAAACTATATCTCCCCATTGAGCGTATAAGACGTCTCTCTGGAAAACTAAAAAGAGCTGTGGAAGAAATAGGAACCATATGAACGCGAGCCTTATAATTGTGACTGCAAACAGGCTCTAATTCATAATCTACCGAATTATCCGACAAAGTCGCTCGAAGACAATATTTTGCAAGTATTTGGCTCATTTACATAGTCTAACTGCTTTTTTTTATATAAGATATATCCTGATCAATATTTTATAAACGCCAATAATCGGACCAGTAATGCAGAACCCACATTCACTAGTAATCGTTTCAGGAGCCACTGGAGAAATAGGCAAAGCAATTGTAAACAAACTGTACTCCGAATCTTACGACATTTTAGCCATTGCTAGAAATTCCGATAAATTAAACGAACTTTCTGCTCAAACAACAGCCAATAAGATAGGAAAAGTTTTTAATTATACGTTAAATGACTGCAACTATGCGAGCCTTGCAAAGAAGCTCGAAGAGTTTCCGTTTGAGAAATATGAAAACATAAATTTAGTGAACAGCATGGGTCTATCATGGCCTTTGTCAAATTTTTCTGATCTTAGCCATGATTCTATTGACAGTCTCGTACACTCAAACTTTACCGCAACTCTTCACATAATTAAGATATTCGCAAATGCTCTGACGAAAAAGGAGGGCAACTCTATTATAAATATTGGTTCTGTAGCTGGAAGATGGAGTTCTCCCAAAACAGCCATATATAATGCCTGTAAAAGTGCCATCCTCTCATTCTCAGAAAGTATCCGACACGAATTTTCTAGTTATGGGGTTCGAGTCACTTGTATTGAGCCGGGAGTTGTCGACTCGCAATTCAGTAAAAAGAGATTCTCTTCACCGGAAAAAGCAGAATATTTTTATAAGGGCATTCCTCTTTTAACCCCAAATGATATCGCCAATCATGTTTTTTGGTGCATCGAACAGCCGAAACACGTAAACATCCAAGAATTAGCCGTTTTCCCAACACGACAATCTAGCGTCGGGTCCCTCAAAAAGACAACCGATAAATGAATGATGCACAAGCAGTGCTCACCATCCAAAAAAGTAAAAGAAGAATTTTATTTGTTCTACAAAATCCATTCGCGTGTAATTCGATTGCGCTAGTGTGCATATTGAATACAAGGCAAAATAGAAAAAAACACGCGGCCCCTGAATATACCATTTTGGAAGGGTTTCAGATTTGCCTTTGCTAACAACAGATATTGCAGAAAACAGGCCCAACAGGAAAAAATATGGAAGTCTTCCCGCATAAATTGAAAACATGTCAATTAGAGACAGATTCTCTAACCCACGAAAAACCCGCATAAAATGAATGATTTCTCCTCCGATCAGCACAGTAAAAAAGGTGACCAGAAAAAGCCGAGTCTTCTTTGGAAGCTTGAGAACCTTTGAAAACTTCCAAAATGGATAAAAGAAAAAATTTATCAAAAGCTCGTTATAAAAGAAAAATACACGATTAAAAAAATCATGAAAGCTATTCGCCAAATAAGGTTTGTATGTATTCCTATAGAATCTAAATCCACACATTCTTGCTACACTCACCATAATACCTATTAAACTTGCGACATTTACGGTCAGAAAAATAAAACTGTTTGCAAACAAACCCATCCAACTCTTCCACAATGGGATACTGAAACGATAGTAAATATCAAAGGGCATTCCGAAATAGTTAGGAAGATGAAATGAAAACGGAACATAACTCAAAGTGGTCGTTCCAAACACAACATCTGATACAAAAAAACCAGTATACCTAATGAGTAGGGACCAATACAGTAACCTCAATCCACTGATTTGGCAGCTTGTGCGTTCTACTCCATCCTGTTTGTATACATATTCGAAGTCCCTAATTCCTCTATGTATCGGTGCAGAAGTTACAGCGACACTTCTCCACATGGGTAAAAGCAAACTCATTTGACTCCAGTTAGGTTTAAATTTGCTCAAAGAGATATAAGCGAAGTTCCAAACTGCAACGGAAAACACATAAATAAACATCCAAAGAAAAATCTGTAGAGAACTCTCTTCTGGGAGAACCACCTTTATAAGGACTAAAGTTGCTATATATATGCAGACAGAAATCAAAACGATATATCTAGACGCAAAAGCGAAGTAACGCCGAAATAAGTAAAAGAGCAACACATAAATTGCTGCCACACACAACTTAACAAGTAAAAGAAAAACATCCGACACGTGACTGGCGTGGTCACTTACATGATTAACAGTATATAAAAGAGTCGTTGTCGCCGAAAACTCATCAAATGAAAGATAATAGAAAAGAGATATAAAGATAAAAAAACTCATATGAGCTCTTCTAAAAACTTGAAATCCTATTATGGAAAAAACAAGAACTAACCACAAATCTACCCTAGCCAAATAAAGACCAAAGCTATAAATTATAGCCAACAGACCAAATCCAAATCTAGACTGTATTATAGTAAGAATCTTTTCCTTAAAGGGACTTTCCAATTTAGTTCACCTTTAAAAAATCTAATTTTTCAGATCCACACTTTTTCAAGATTTTGTAACCCATAAGCCTACCAATAGCTCCTCTCCAAGGTGGGTTCATTAATTTCATATTGTACGCCGATACTAACTCGTCATACTCAATACACAATAACTTAATGTCCTTCAGCCAATCTTCCACTTGAAAATAGAGCTCACGATTCGAAGAAACTAGTTTTTGTTGTACTACAATTTGCGGAATGAGCGAATACAACCACCCGATACGATCAAAGTACTCTTCCAAATCCCGAGATTCTGGATGAATCCACCTATGCATTCCCAAAGACCAAATGGCATCATGAGACTCTATAAAGCTTGTTTTAATTCCTGCTACATTTTTAAATGTTATGATGACCCATTCACTTTTTCTGCTTGATTTTGAGTAAATAAAAACCGCATTTTTAATATGATTATATTCAGCATAAGGAATCAAATATCTAATGAAAAGACTACTTGCGAGTAACACACTAAATAAAAAAAAGACTTTTATAAGATGTCCCATAATCCAGATACTATCACAATTACCCAAAGGTGTTACTACTTCTTATATAATGATCCGTAAGTAAAGGATACAGCTTGCATGATCTACTGGACTCGAAATGATTTAAGTTCAAATCTTCGAAAAAAAAAGCAGCCAACGCTGGCTGCCTTAAAAATTGAAATGCCATAGAATCTTAGTTTATAGATTCAATCTCTGAGATAATCTTCTCATCAAAAATATTCTTAAACTTCTTGTGCAAAGGAGCGACCGCTTTTTTAATTCTTTGTTGTTCAGAAACTGGAAGTTCAACTACTTTAAATCCATCTTTCTTACAACGCTCCTTAGTTTTAATCCCATCTTCAATAGAAATATTTCTTTCTAAAACAGCTGCCTCTTTTGCAACTTCTTTAACTACTTTTTGCAAATGTTGCGGCAAACCTTTATAAAAGGTTTGATTAACAACGATCGAAGTCAAAAACAAACTGTGCTTCGTGTCGTTCATCACCTTAGATACTTCATTTTGGTGCATACTGTATAGCCGTGGATAAGTTGTTTCAATCCCTTCAATTAGTCCCTTTTTGGTCATTTCATGGCCCTTTACTAGTGGCATTGAAACTCCCAAGCCTCCTAATTTTTCGAATACGGCCTTCGCAACCGGACTGCCTGATGTTCCCACTCTGAGACCCTTAAAATCTTCCATTTTTCTAATCTCACGACCATTTGTCGGGAGAATTCGAAAACCTCCACTATAAGTAAAAGCTAAGCCTTTCATATTGCTTTTACCCAATCCCGCCAATAACTGTTCACCAATCTTACCATCAAGTACTTTTGTAGCGTGATTGTGATCTCTAAACAAATATGGAAGATCTAAAATCCACAATTTATTCTCATACTTTCCTAAAGAGGTTGTATAGGTTTGAGTCATTTCAACATCTCCATTCATTAGCATTTGAATGACTTGGTCTGGAGATATAATTTTATATTTCTTATTGTAAACCTGTGTCAGATTATGATCTTTTAAATTAATATCTTGTGTTGTTAATATTGAAACATTTATCTCGCCATTGGTTCGTTTCTCTACTTCGCGTGCAAAAAAATTAGCCGCTTCAACAAACAGAGAAACAGGATCATGAGCTAAAAGCCACTTGATTTCATATTTTCCTTTTTTGGTTTCTTCTTTTGCTAGAGCATTCATCGATCCCAGGTGAAGCGTTAACAAAATAGACAGAAGGCCTAAGGTTCTCCAAACTTTATTCTTATGGTTTTTCATTTATTGTCTCCTAATATCTGGGTACCTCTCAGAGGCTCCTATTCAAAAATATTTCATTTCACTTCACTTCAAAAACTTTATTGGACCGATTCTATATCATTAATTAGATTAGCTCCAAATATATCATTAAAGCGCTTATAAAGCGGCTTAATCGCTGTCTTAATTCTCTTTTTTTCACTGAGTGACAAATCGACAACTCTCAAGCCTTGAGAGAGAGAAGCCTTTTTGGCTCTTATCCCTTCCAGTACAGAATTCTTTCTCTCCAGAATTGACGCCCGCTCTGCTGCCGACAAAATAATTTTTTGATGTTTTTTCGACAAACTATCAAAAAAAGTTTTGTTTATAACGATCGAAGTTAAAAACAAGCTATGCCCCGTATCGTTAACAATTGGTGTCGCTTTATTCTGATTCATTGATAAATAACGAGTGAAGGTTGTTTCCAGTCCTTCGATGAGTTTTTTCTCCGTCATTTCACGGCGCTTTTCTAATGGGAGTGGCACAGAAAGAGCTCCTAAGTCCTCAAAAAATTCTCGAGCTACAGGACTTGAGGATGTCCCAATTCGCATTCCCTTGAAATCTTCCATTCTATGAATCTCTTTATTTGTGGTCGGCAAAATTCGGTATCCCCCGCTATAAGTGAACGCCAACCCCTTCATGTTGCTTTCGCTTAACCCTTCCAATAATTTTTGCCCAATTTTTCCATCAAGAACTTTTTGTGCGTGCTCGTGATCACGAAATAAAAACGGGATATCTAATACCCAAAGCTTGTTATGGTAACTTCCAAGAGAGGTTGTATAAATCTGAGTCATCTGGATCTGCCCCTTACGCAAACTATTTATGGCGCTATATATTCGCCACTTTTCTCTTTCAAGATCACTCCGCGTAAGAATATTCACCTTTAACGCGCTATTACTTTTTATTCCCACTTCTTTTGAAAACTCTCTCGCAGCATCTAAAAATACAGAAACTGGTTCGTGAGCCAGCAACCAATTGACCTCGATAGGTTTTTTGGTTTTTGAACCTAACTCCTCATTAGCATAACTAAAAGGAACGCTAATAAAAATTATTGAAATGACAAGTAAACGCCTGAATATATAGGGCAACCGGATATCTCCTATAAACTTAATAAATGTTCTCAACACCTTGAAATATTGTCAAATTTTTCCCTATATAAGTAAGTAAGCAAGACTACTCCGTCTCAATATGAGACGAAGCATCAAGTGAGATTCTAAATAAAAAACATCGTTTTTTAGTTTAGCCTTCTTTGCGGGACTCAGCTTCGATAAAGTCAATAACCTGACTTAGATCAATCGAACGGTGATCCAGAGACCCTTTCTTGGCGAGCCTTAACAGATCCACTAAGCGCAGATCTTTTCCAATACGTTTTTCAATCTCAAAACTTAAGTCTAGAATATCTACTGAATCCAAATCAATGTCTTCGGTAAGACTAAAATCACCACTGAGATCATCCGCATTGAGTCCTCCTAAGTCTGCCACAGCACTATAAACAATTGTTTCTATTTGTGATCGATCCAACTTTTTCTCCACATATTGCATCTCGTGTTGACGCATTCGGACGACTCTAAATTTAACTACAAATCTCATTCGTAACTATACTTAATTGTTTTAGAATATCAAACTATCTGCAAAAGCCAAGTTGAACGAGAGATTTTCAGATGAAAAGATCAACACACATAAAGACACTTTATATATGAGTTTTTTCGATTTTGTAAGCCCGACTCTGGGTTCATTAACTGAGCTAGCAGGAAACAAGAGCCAGACTCTTAGTTCAGACGAACTCATTAAAAGCATCAATGAAAAGATTTATGAACTTAAGTCCAATGGAGTTTTTAAATCAAAGGTCCTCTTAAAACTAGAAAATTCGTTCACATTTTTTATATATTTCTTTGCTCTGTGGGAATTAGATTGCTTAATTGTTCC
Organism: Bdellovibrionales bacterium; assembly: GCA_020435025.1. Classification (GTDB taxonomy): domain Bacteria; phylum Bdellovibrionota; class Bdellovibrionia; order Bdellovibrionales; family UBA1609; genus JAGRAG01. The sequence goes on from JAGRAG010000106.1 coordinate 8,472, forward strand.
TTCCCACCCGAATATTCCAATTTCCTTAGAAGAAAGCTTAATCGAATGTTATAACATTGGTTTTGTTATAAGTGAGCAAGATCCAATTGCAAAGCATGCAATTCAGCCGTCTGAAACAAAGCCCGGTCTCCTACTGCTTACCTCGGGAACGACCGGAGTGCCCAAGGGAGTTTTGCATACAGAAAAAAGCATATTAGCAAGAATCAAATCTTTACGCGGGACTATACCACTAGAAGAGGTGAGCCGTACACTCTGCATCCTTCCAACATCTTTTGGGCATGGGCTCATCGGAAACTGTCTATTTCCATTATTGTCAGGAGCTCATTTGTTTGTAGTAAAACAAACTGGTTTGGACGCCATTTACAATCTAAAAGACATCCTGATTACTCACGAAATCACTTTTTTTAGCTCAACTCCAAGTTTATGGAATCTCTTATTTTCGAAGCTTGATTTTCATATTCCAGACCACTTTGTTAAAAGAATCCATTGTGCATCGGCACCGCTCGACAAAAGAACATTCCGAAAAATACGGGAATCGTTTGGTCATTCAGCTCATGTGTACAACATCTTTGGAATGACCGAGTTAGCCAGTTGGGCTGCATTCAATTTATGTGAGGACTCCTTCGAATCCAACACTATTGGCCAGCTAATAGAGGGTCAATTTGAGATTCGTGATCACCTCAATCAACCTCTTTCTTGTGGAGAAACTGGTCAACTTCATATTAAAAGTGAGTGTCTCGCCGGAGGTATTTATGAAAATAAGCAATTCATAGAGTTCTCTTGTAATGACTGGTTTGCTACAGGTGATTTATGTAAATTTCTTACGAGTAAAAGACTCGTTTGGGTGGCTCGCATGGGCAATCAAATTAATCGAGGTGGAATTAAAGTATATCCAGAAGAAGTCGAATCTCTGTTAATGGACAATCCTCATCTGGAGTCTTCCTGCTGCTTTTCAATTCAAGATCCTATATTTGGACAAAATATTGCTATCGCCATCGTTCTCAAAAATGGACACTCCTTACAAAACGCCAAAGCCTGGACTAGAAGGACTTTGAGCCCTCACAAAAAACCCTCTAAATGGTATGTGCTAACGGAAATACCGAGAAACGCGAGAGGAAAAATTGATCGGATTCAGGTGAGAAAATTGGCCCTAGGCCTAGTAAATTCTTAAGCCCTATTCTACCCCCTCTATCCTTCTGAAATCTTAAAATTCACCTCATAATTTCCGATATGTCTAACAGGTAGTGGATCTTTGGGAGATGTAGTAATTGATTGAAATTGGTGACAAAATTCGAAATTTCGAAATACTCTCGTCCTTGGGATCAGGAGGAATGGGCAGCGTCTTTCTTGCTAGAGATTTAGACCTTGGACGTCTGGTAGCTATTAAGTCACTAGCTCCGTCAGTCATTAATGACGAAACAGTTTTAAAGCGATTTAAACAAGAAGCAAAAGCCGTAGCAAAAATTTCCCACAAAAATATTGTTGGAATTTACTCCATGGGCGAGCAGGACGGTCTTCAATTTATAGTGATGGAATATGCAAATGGAGAATCGTTAGCGAAATGCTTTGAAACCTCAATTTACGGATTGCGGGAAGTCGTTAAAATTATTCAACAGATTTTAGAAGGAGTTTTAGCAGCCCATCTCAACCACATTTTACATCGTGATATAAAGCCGACAAATATCGTCGTAGACAAAAGTTACAATGTAAAAATTCTTGATTTTGGAATTGCTAAGGAGTTTGGAGCTGAAAGCAACTCAGATCTCACAAAGTGCGGAGAGATCTGGGGAACCATTGACTATTTATCCCCCGAAGTCCTCAAAGGATCCGTTCCAACGATTCAATCAGACATTTTCAGTATAGGAGTCGTACTCTACGAATTGCTTTGTGGACATCGGCCTTTTAGAGGGAAAAATAGCTGGGAGGTCATGGAATCTATTAGAAATCAGCCAACTACTATTGACCCCAATATTGAAGAACTCTTACCCTCTGAGTTGGCAAACATAACATATAAGATGTTAGAAAAAGACCCTCAGCTCCGCTATCAAAGTATTCCTGAAATATTGGAAGACCTTAAGAAAGTATCCATTCAAAGTACTGGAATTACATTTGACAGAATGAATATTAGCAATAGCAAAGTAGAAAATTTATCAGAAATTCAAGAGTTTCTCAGCAACAAAGGTTATGGACTTCTTGAAACAAACGCAATAATACATCGTGCATTTCTAAGAAAACAAGCCGAAGATTTAGACACAAACAAAACGATTTGCCTAAATAATTTGGACGAACAAAAAGTATTTATTGACTTAAATCTTATTGATGAGATTCGTCATGAATACCAAACAGAAAAACTATCAGCACGACATCAATTACACAACGAAACCAAAGCAATACAAGTATTCACTCAAGCGATTCGCTCAAAGCAAATATATATTATCTCTTCAGTTCTACTAGCACTATCCGTTTCCCTATTTGCATTTTACAAAACAATTGGAAAGCAATCATCACCTACCAATATCGTTAGTCAAGAATCAGAAAATAGAAACAGAAATGTGGCATCTAATCAAAATGCGAAAATGATCGTGCCCGATCCCGTAATTAATTTGAAAAAATTCATTCAGTTTGTCTCAAGCCAGACCTTCGGAGCAAAAATTGAAGAACTGCCTGACAACACACCTATGAATGCGTCGACACATCTGCAAAAGGAAAGAGGAGAAATTTTTAAGTATTATTGGGAAGTTTTATCCTCCAGAGATTTTAGTGTGATCGAGAGCTTTACTCGGGAACATCACTATAAGCGCAATAAGAAAAACGAAATTGTCATCGAGATTCCAGAAATCCACTCAAATGTTACGTTGTCAGATAATATATTTCTTCATCCAAAAGAGTTTACCAACGACACGGTTTTTGGAGACGGAACTACTGACTACTCTTCAAGTGCAATGGAGTTCTTTCCACTTAAGATAGATAAACAATTTCTTGTCGTAGGTAAAATTGATGGCACTGTTGATACAGAGAAAGTCCGAATATCGTGTACCAACTCAAAAATTGTCGACATATCTCTGAAACATGGATTAGGTCCTTTTAAAGCATTTCGCATCCTCTGCAAATATGGAAAAGATCGCACAATAACTTACTACTCACCAGACCTGGGTGTATCAGTGTTAAAAATAGATGCCCGTATCAGCTCAGGAGGTTGGACCATAAATGTAGTGGAACTCATTGAATTTCCAAGAAAATATCTACCACAACTCACTAATAAAGTAGATATTCATTAATGAA
>JAGRAG010000107.1 GCA_020435025.1 Bdellovibrionales bacterium
GGAAGGAAGCAACGGTAACTTGGAGTCTATGTGATATGGATTGCCCGGCCGCTTTTTTATCGGAGGGGAAATTGTCCTATCAAGTAATTGCTCGGAAATGGCGACCTAAAGCATTTGCCGATCTTGTAGGCCAACCCCACATTAGCCAGACTCTTTTAAATGCTTTAAAAAACAAGAGACTTCCTCACGCATTATTATTTACTGGACCTCGTGGTACCGGGAAAACTTCTTCTGCGCGTATCTTAGCCAAGTCCGTTCGCTGCCCGCATGCAACAGATTTTATCCCCTGTGGAGAGTGCTCTGACTGCATCGAGATCGCTGCCGGTACGCATCTCGATGTCGTAGAAATTGATGGAGCTAGCAACAACGGAGTGGATGCTATTAGAGAACTTCGCGACACTGTTGGTTATATGCCCTCATCTGGATCTTACAAAGTCTATATCATCGATGAAGTTCATATGCTTTCAACAAGCGCCTTTAATGCTTTATTAAAAACTCTGGAAGAGCCTCCGGAACATGTTATTTTTGTGCTAGCAACCACAGAGGTTCATAAAATTCCAAACACGATTTTATCTCGTTGCCAGCGATTTGATTTTCGACGAATTCCTACACGACAAATTGCCGAACGCCTCAAATCCATCTGTCAATCCGAAGGTGTTAAGGCTAATGAGGAAGCTCTATGGGTTGTCGCTCGCCAAGGTGATGGGTCGATGCGCGACAGCCAAAGCCTCCTCGATCAAGTCATCACCTTCTGCTCAGGAGATGTCACTCAAGAAAAAGTCGTAGAGGTTTTAGGGTTAACAAGCCGATCTTTGTTGCTCAACACTCTAGAAGGGTTGATCACACGCAATCATCAGAAAGTGGTAGAAGTCGTCCGTGATATTTTCACCGCGGGTTATGATCCCAAGGTTTACGTACAAGATCTTTTAGAAGAGCTTCGCCATCTTTTGTTGATCAAACTGTCTCCGGCGCAAGCCAGTGAAATGGTCGATTTGCCACAAACGGAAATCGATCACCTAAAGTCCTTAGGGGATAGTTTAGGACAAGAGGACATTCATTTTCTTTTTGATATGGCTTTAAAAGGAGCCAATGAAATTCCACGAGCACAAGACCCGCGCATCGTTTTAGAAATGCTGCTATTTCGTATGGTCGCTGCTCCTCGGATCGCCCAGCTCTCCCAACTTGGAGAGGTCTCGGCTTCTCTTGCGTCAGTCGCTTCGCCCCCAGAGCCGAACGTTCTGGCCTCTTCGCCGTCTGTTGCTTCTGCTAAAAAAAACATCTCACCGGCACCACCTCAGGAAATGAAAGAGATACCAGCGGCAGCGCCCCCCATGGAGCCTTCTGTGACCGCCTCAAAACAGGAAGCTGTCCAAGTTAGTACAGATGATGTGTCCCAAGAAAATGGGGATACTAATAGTCCTATCAAAGACGAACCCGTTGCCGGCCTAACCTTATCTGGTAATCCCGCAAAAGATTGGTTGGCATTGGTTGAGCGCATCAAAAAAGTCAATGGATTGGTTGCCGCGAAATTAGAGCACTCTTATTTAATCCAGGTCTCTCCGGAAAAAGAGATCTTGCTTGGCATTCCGCCAAAAATGAAGTTTCTATATGAGCAAGTGAGAGACAATCACTTTCAGAAAAAAATCTGTAACTATATTACTACTTTTTGGGGTCCCGGATATTCTCTGGCTGTTCAACTTGGAGATGAAAAAAAAAGCCAAGTTTTAACTCCTAAAGCTATTGCTCAAAAAGAAGAAGAGAAAAAAAATGAGGATATCACCCAAAAGATTCAAAACCACGCTCTGGTAAAACAAGCACAAACTATGTTTAAATCAGAAATACAGTCGATCAAGGAGATACCATGAAAGGAATGGGCGGTGGCATGCAACAGATGATGAGGCAGGCCAATCAAATGCAAAACAAAATGAAAAAGCTGCAAGAAGAATTGGCTCAAACCGAATTTGAAGGCAGTGCTGGCGGTGGAGCCGTCACCGTAAAAGTCACTGGCGCCAATGTCGTCGCATCTATCACGATTAGCCCTGATGTTTTTAGTGACGGTGATGCAGAGATACTGCAAGACCTCGTCTTGGCGGCGACAAACGATGCCTTAAAAACGGCCAAGACCACATCGGATGCCGAAATGAGCAAAATCACTGGCGGCCTCGGCGGACTTGGGCTTTTTTAGATGATCAAACATGTTCCCTCGTTAGAGAAGTTGGTGCATGAACTCAGCCGTCTGCCCGGGATCGGTCCCAAATCGGCAGAACGATTGGGTTACTATATTTTACGGTCCTCCGATGAATATGCCGAACAATTGCGTGAATCTTTAAAACGAGTCAAAGAAGTGGTGCATGAGTGCCCTTCTTGCTACTCGTTTACGGAATCCGATTCTCTTTGCCATTACTGTTCCGACACTTCTCGTCAAAATGATTTGATTTGTGTGGTAGAAGATCCTGCAGATATTGCGCGAATCGATGCTGCCGGTGTGTTTCGAGGACGTTATCATGTTTTACATGGAACAATCTCCCCGTTAGATGGTGTTTCCCCGGAAGACCTGAGAATCCAGGAATTGATGGAAAAGGTGCACAAGGGATTATGCGAAGAGGGACCTAAGATTCGCGAAGTCATATTGGCTCTTGATGCCGATCTAGAAGGTGACACAACTGTCTTGTATCTCGCCAAAGCCTTACAAGATAAAGATATTAAGGTGACAAGAATCGCACATGGTGTTCCAATTGGAGGAGATATTAACTATATCGACCAACGAACACTCGGTCGGGCTTTAGAAAATCGGATCAATGTGTAATGTCATTTATTAATTATAACGCCAAAGAAATACACTGCAAGATTGTCTACTATGGTCCTTCACTTGGTGGGAAGACCACGAATCTTCAATGGGTCTATCATAAAACAACCGGGCAAGATCAATCAGACCTGGTCGATTTGCCGACAGACGTGGAACGCACCATGTTTTTTGACTTTCTACCCATGGATGTCGGTGAGATTCGAGGCTTTAAAACCCGGTTCCATCTCTACACGGTACCCGGGCAGGTTGTCTACGATGCCAGTCGTAAACTGATTCTTAAGGGGCTCGATGGGGTGATTTTCGTTGCGGATTCGCAAGCGGAACGGATGGAAGAAAACATTCAGGCCTTGGAAAACTTAGAAAAAAATCTAGAACAACAAGGTTATGATATAAATGAAATTCCTCTTGTTATTCAGTACAACAAACGAGACCTTCCTAATGCTCTTCCTGTAGCGGAATTAAGACGAACTTTAAATAAATTTAATGCTCCTGATTTTGAGGGAACAGCCCGCCAAGGCGACGGAGTCTTTGAATCATTAAAAACAATTTCTAAATCCATCGTCACCGTCCTCAAAGGCGGCGAACTCTAAAAGGTTCCCGGTTAAATTTCCGGGACGCACACCGGCAAAAACTCCAAAAGGTTTTCAAGCTTGCCAAGCAAGAGGAAGTCCATTGAAAAAAATATTTTTAACATTTCTGCTCTTCTCTATGATGTCCGGCATAACTTTAGCGTCTCCTAAGAAGCCCTGCTCGGATCTAGATATGACGCCGTATCTACTTGGCAACCTTAACTTTAAGCACAATTGGCAAGATACTCTTCTTCAAAAGAGATTAGAAATTTACATTGATTGGCTAAGTTCGCTGGGTACACGTGATGCACAACTAGTTCAAAAGTACATGCACTCTTCCGCGTGTTCAATAGACAAGATAGCCAATGTCTATCACGAAATGATAGAACTACAAGCATGGCTAGATCTTGGCCATCAGTATGAACAGATATTGAATATTGACTATTATCAAACTCACTACACGAAGGTTTATCCCATTGCCCATAAAAAGGCTATCCGCTTAGAAATAGATCTATTGAATTATTTTGCTAAAATAAATGGGTTGGGGGAAATACCAGCTTTAGCGTTTACTCTAGTGAATCCACTGATTGAAGAATTTAAAGTAAATCCACAAAAGATTCTCACCCGACTGAAATTTAATAGAGAGTTTTTGGAAAAAAAACCAAGTTGCTCTGATATAAAAAGAGCAGCCCTCGTTTACCAAACCGGAGGCTATCTTTATAAAAATAAAGAGGAAGTTATCCGACAAGCCTGCCTATTCGAAATTCCCAACTAAATTTCCGGAAAACCGATCAATTATAGTTCTATTCCATTTAGCGGGATGGAACTCCTGAATTCAAAATTGCATGACTCCCAATACATGCCCAAAAAAACAGTAGACATTAATTGTTGCGGACCCTTTCATATAACTGCACGTACTATCAATCAAGAATGGTTCAATTTATCTATGAATGAAGTATGGCAAATATTTTCCACCCATATTCCATTCTTAAAATTCGCCTTTAACTTCGACATTCATGCATTTGTCTTAATGAATAATCATTACCACTTGATAGCTTCGACGCCAGATTGGAATTTAAGCGACGGTATGTCGTATTTTCAAAGAGAAATCAGTCGAGAACTCAACAGGCAGGGAAATAGAATTAACCGAAACTTTGCAGGTCGATACTTTAAATGCAATCTAAAAAATAGCCATCACTTTCTGAATTGCTACAAATACGTCTACCAAAACCCCTTAAGGGCAGGAATCGTTTCCCGGTGTGAACTTTACCCATTTAGTGCTCTACATGAAATTATCGGGTATAGACGCACAATGATTCCTATTTTTGATGATCAAATATTATTCGAGCCCAATTTAGATGCACATTTAAAATGGCTCAATACGCTTCCCTTAGAAGAAGATGTAAACTCTATTCGACTGGCTTTAAAAAAAGGAGTCTACAATCTACGTAAAAATCCATCTACAAAGAAACCAAATAGGCTCGAAGAAGGATTGCTCTAAGGCGATAAATCGAAAATATTTGGGACGGCGTGTCCCGGAAATTTAACCGGGAACCTGGAAGAAGTTGCACCATTTTTGGAGATCGGCTTTGAAGGATTGAATGCGGGTTAAACCAAAAGTATTTTCGAGCTTTTGCCACTGTTTGTACATTTCCTCTTGCAACTCGTCGGAAGCAAGTCTTTCAAAGGCGACGAGAAGACAAGTGTCTTCTTTTTCTCTGTGTTCATCGACAAGATTTAAAAAAAGTTTAATGAGTTTGTTTCTCTGCGGTTTGTCAGCGAACCACTCTCCACGCATCATTTTTTTTAAGAGTTCAACTCCATAATACGTGCCTTCATGTTCTTCGAGGGGAATTGACAGTCCACTGGGCTTTCCCTGAAGTAGCTGTTGCAAGGATTCCGCAACTGGATAAGGAGCTGAAATTTCTTGTTTGCCCAGCTCTATCACTTGCGCAGCGTACTGCCACATCTGAGTACGACCAACAAAGTCGCCACACCGTGGACCACCTTTTTGATCTAGAAGGTTTTTATGAACTAAGGGAAATAATATCTCCTCTTCTTTTTTAAAATGAAGCTGAACCACAAACTCATCAAAATATTTAACTAAGAATGCTAAAGCGGCTTGAAAGTCCTCTTCCTGAATCTCCGCTTCGTGAAGCCTTAGGTGATTTAATACCATATGGGCTCTGTGAATCTCTTTATGTTCATTTCGTAAAATTTCCGTGTATTTCATCGGGCCCACCTTTTAAAGCTAACTATACGTAAAGACAATTCCATAAAACTAGTGGGATCTACATCGCTTCCCTCTCGCGGAGTCGCTTTAGTCCATCTTCCGTATTCTCTCTCCATGTTATAACTATATTTTATGCGCGCTGAACTCAAGACATTATCAACTGTGGTAAGCTTCAAATAGACTAACGGAGTTTGTAATGTAGCCAGATTTTTACTGAAATTACAGCTTCATACTGACAAAGAAATGCAACAACCTTAATAAATGTAGATTTTCCCTTACATTCCTTGACTTCCCGAGACGATTCTAGGTAACTCGTTCTATGACAAGCTTGATGCAGATCAAACAAGAAATTACTGAGCTTAAAAACAAGCACAATGCGCTTATTCTCGCCCATTTCTACGAAGATGGCGAGATTCAAGACATTGCCGACTATTGTGGCGACAGTCTTTTTTTAGCCCAGAAAGGTCAAGAAAGTTCTCATCCGGTGGTTTTAATGGCCGGGGTTGTCTTTATGGGAGAGGGAATTAAACTTCTCTCTCCTGAAAAAACAGTTCTTGTTCCAGATATGAATGCTGGTTGTTCCTTGGTAAATCACTCACCTTATGATGACTATAAAGCTTGGAGAGATAGTTTTATCGACCCCGTTGTGGTCACCTATATCAATAGCAGTACTGAAGTCAAATCCGTCTCCGATGTTATTTGTACCTCCAGTAATGCCGAAAAAATAATTGCTTCAATCCCTGAAAATAGAACTGTTTTATTTGGTCCCGATCGAAATTTAGGAGCTTACCTTTCAAAAAAACTAAATCGAAAGATGGAACTCTGGCCAGGAGCTTGCGAAGTACATGTTTTATTTTCCGCCAAAAAAATTGTAGAGCTTAAAGTCGAGCACCCAGATGCATTGGTTCTAGCCCATCCCGAATGTCTTGAATCTGTTTTACAATTTGCTGATATAATTGGGTCCACTTCTCATTTAATTAATACGGTCAAAGAAAGTTCTGCAAGCAAGTTTATCATCGCAACAGAGCCCGGAGTGATTCATCAGATGCGAAAGCACCGCCCGGATGCCTTATTGTTAGAAGCCCCCGCGGAAGGAAGCTGTGCCTGCAATGAATGTCCGTATATGAAACTGAACACTTTAGAAAAGATTCGGGATGCACTAATGAATTTGTCACCGCAAATACATTTGAATGCAGATCATGCGGAAAAAGCTCGTAACGCCTTAGAAAAAATGATGACCATCAGCCGCGGTCAAGACGTCTCTTGGAACCTCGTCTAAGATTAAAGTCATCGTTCCAACTCCTCTTCCCTACAAGCTGTATCTTTAATTGCGAATCAATTTTAAAGAGAATTTGTATGTCTTAAATATCACCTCAAAAGACTCAAACAAGGCGTTCGGCAGCGGTGCTCACTTCGCGAGCGCCGCACCGACCGAACTCGCTTTTGAGGTGATATTTAAGACATACAAATTCTCTTTAAAATTGATTCGCAATTAAAGATACAGCTTGTAGGGAAGAGGAGTTGGGGCCACAAATGAATGAGACCGCAGTGTTTTTTGGAAATAGTGATGAAGATGTCTAAACATTTGTTATGGTTATTCACGTTGTTTCATGTTCCTAATTGAATCAAGGCACATTTTAGCAACCTTTAAAATTATCTAATTAAATCAATAAGATGTATGCATATTCGCATCCTCGTGCCGATTTTTTTTTTCGTCTCAAACTGAGATACGCTGGACTTCGGTATTAACTTTCCAAATGGATCACCGATAGGTTTTATGAACATAAATTCTTCACAGAGTGAGCGAATAATGAAAGACAAACACTTTCCCACCGATCAAAACCCACGGCAGGAAAGTATGGGAAAGGAAAGTGCGGACATGGGCGCGGAAAGAAGAGCTTCAATTAGAAAGACCATTCACTCAATTCATGTATCTGATCTGACTGCAATGAACAACTATGGAATCATTGCCCGCGAAGGAGCCATCATTGATGCCTCTCCTTTTGGATTTTTAATGACTATTAAGCGACGGGATCTTGTTCCCATTGGCCTAAAAGAAAATTTAACTTTAGACTCTTTAATCGGCCAGCAGGTTGTACTGTTTCTTCCAGAAATGAATCTGGATCTTGACGGCAAAATCACTCGAACAGCCCATAAGGGGAAAGGGATGTTCGAAGTGGCCGTCGAGTTTTCTGAAGATATACCCTCTTACTGGCGAGAGTGTCTTGTTGATCTCCTTCCAAAGCCTGGAGAGTTAGACGAAGAACTGTAAGTATTATCGAGACGGCTCTTAACACGTTTTCAACCACAACCCGAATTAGGAATGAGCCGACCTTGCGACTTTTAAAAAAATCTCTTTCTCAAACGAGAAAGAAACTTTTTGAAAAGGCTTTTTCAGAAACAAGCACTATTGAATAGTGTGTTGGTAAAAACCAAGATAGAGCTTCTGCAATTCCAGTATGCTCTTCTTTTGGAGGATTCCCCAAGGACTCGAGGGAAAAACAAAGATCAAATTGTTTTAAGTCCTGACTGACCAATAAAAACTTTGGTTCTTTAATGCCTTGATCTTCTAGAAACTTCCTTAATATAGCTCTGGCGTACTTTGGTAGATACTGCTCTGACGGATTTTGTGCATAGATCGACTCACCCTTTTGAAATTCAATTTCATTAGTAACAGTTTCTCCAGGATTGACGATAAACTGTGCCGTTTCCCTATAACTCCAAATCATTCCGTAAGAGAAAACAAAATCAGGCTGGGTTTTCTGCACATTTAAAGCCAAACCAATACCTCTTTCCGATATCCATTGCATGAGTTTTAAAGAGGGTTCTGTAGCTTCAAGAGACGTTTCCACAAACATATAGGGCCATCCGTCTGGACCGGTTTGTGGTTCCGCCATCATCACATTCACATTTCCATTCACCAGTGCTTGAAAGAAGCTTTTTTCCCATTCCCAATCACGTGACCCTATTGGGATATTTACCAGATCCACAAGAGGCTTGTTGACTTCTAAATCCATTTTCACTCCAAGTTTCTACACCAAATGAATACTTGTCATAAATCGAATATCCAAGAAAGAAAATGGAATTTTTAATCTCTTTCCTCTAAATGAATCTATTTCAAGATTTCTTGAAGTCTCCGCCGAAATTGTTGAGATTGCTTAACCGCAAGTGACTCTGTATGAGAGACACTCATTACACCCGCGAGAGCCTCTGCCACGTCCAATCTTGGACCAACCAGATGCCTATTAGAATGTTGGACTCCTGTCTTTTGCAAGATCTCTCTCACCTCATAGGGCATCAATTGCGGGTTCAACTCTAACATCAAAGCTACAGTTCCTGCCACCTGTGGAGTGGCTGCAGATGTTCCACCAAAATTGCCCATTTGTCCATTTGGTCCAAATAAAGTTTTGATGTTTTCTCCAAAGGCTGAAATAGAAACGCGGCTTCCATAATTTGTATAACTCGCTGGGAGATCATCTTGTGTCATTGCTCCGACAATAATAGATCCTGTATCATAGTGCGACTCTTCGATAAGTTCCGTAGAGTTATTTCCTGCAGCCGAGACAACTGTAATGCCCGCTTGCATAGCTAAAAATACGGCATCGCGAGTTCCGACAAAAGTTTCGGACGAGCCATTTCGTGTTTGGTTTTCTAATACGATCACTTTGACATCTGAACTCTCCATCGCCTTTAAAACACATTGAGCTGTGGCCTCTTCCTTGCCAATGTCGTCTAACGAACTATCGTAGTTAAAGTTCTGTAAAGGAACGACTTTCGAATTGTAGGCAATACCGTTTGTACCAAGACCATTGGCAACACCAGCCATGATAGCAACGACGGCAGTTCCATGATAAACAAAGCGTCCGTCTCCTATATTATTAGAACGATCTCTGTCTGCTAAATCATAAGCCCGATCCAGCAACAAATTCCCCGCAATATCGCTTTCTTGGTGGTGATAACCCGCATCGCAGTCGGCAATAACGATACCTTCGCCGCTAGCATAGCTCCAAGCCTGAGGAATATTTAATTTATCAAGCCACCACTGGCCCGCAGCATCAGGATCCCCACGAAAACCGGGAGGCTCAACATCATTATAAAACTCTCCTTGATATCCTAACAAACCTTGTCCAGAAACAAAAAGTGGAACATCTACGTAATACAAAGTGCTAAAATTCACCTGACCGTTCGTCAAAACCTTGATCCTTTGCTTTTGACTATTATCCAATCCTAGAGAGACGGGGCGAATTTTTTGTCGCAATTCACGTTCAACGAATTTCACCTGATGAGACAATAATTTAAAATAGAGTCTTTTGTTTTGTTCTTTTCCGGATGCACTAGATATAGCAAATAAACTGATACAAAGACTTATGAATACCTTTATCACAATATTCCCCCTATAAAATAACCCAAGAAAAGATCATAGGAAATCTCTTGATAGAACTCAAGAGAGATACCCTCAATCTTCGCAAAGACTTGCCGCTAAGCCAGCCCAGGATAAGTAAAGAATAGAAAGTGGACCGTATTCAGAGATAAATGAAGAAAAATTGCCGCCTCGATAGCCTGAGATCGATATTGAGCCCATCCGTAGCAAATGCCTGCAAGACTAGAAAGAAACACGTAATTCCAACCCCCCGCATAATGAGCCAATCCAAATAGAATACCGGCAACCAAAACTGCCGGCCAGCTCCTCATGCCTTTGCGCTCCATCCATACTCTCAACCTCATTTGAATAAAGCCTCTAAAAATGACTTCTTCAGCCAAAACCACCAAAAATAAGTTCTTAAAAATCCAAGCTGCAAACAAATCAGGCTGCCACTTTGGATCCCATGTTACAAATCCCATTTTTACTGACAAATAGGGAACAACGAGCATCATCATTACAAACGGAAGAAGCGTTTTTTTGATGGTAAATTTAATATCTTGCCAGTTGTCCAAATAAGGAACGGCCCAAAGCAGACCAAAAAAAGCAATGAGTGGTTTATCTAAATTAAACCACAAACTATAAGGTCGTGCTCCGGTCGTTCCCAATACCATATCCTTAGCCAGCTCCCAATTATAAATTCCTGGTACCTTGTGCAAAAATAACCCCACGGAGATCACTAAAAAGGCAAGATAAAAAAGAAACGACACAAATCCATGCCAGTTGGATCGAAAGGAAACCCATCCGATCGCTCCATATATCGCTATAGCTAACACACCTAAAACGGAAAGATGCTGTGACATGAGTCCAAACACAACGAAGATAAAAAAAAGCTGTAATTTTTTAGCTCCTGATTCAAAAACCCAGATCCCAATTAAAGAAGCTGCTAAAACTAAAAACGTGAGAGAAGAATATGTATATACCAGAAAGTCATTTACATTAAATGGCATTTATAAATCCTTAGCAAATCCAAACAACAGATCCCTTGTGATGCATGAACCTTATTACAACAGCATTCTCCAGGAAATTAAACAAAAGAAAACAATGAATTCTACAACGTAAGTCTAGTGTTTGTAACTTCGTTGTTCTCTGACCTTCTGTTAGTTAAAATGAACCTTTTAAGACTCGGGCAAACTCCACAAAAGAGACCTTTCAATCATGGATATACAAAAGATTCTTTCCCTGCTATTTCCTACAAAAAACTCCTCTGATAGCGAGCCAGCATCGAATCCCATGGGTCGCTTTGGAATTTGGGGAGGCGTTTTTACACCATGTGTTTTAACCATTCTCGGCGTAATCATGTTTATGAGAACAGGATTTGTCGTCGGCTACTCCGGTTTGTGGATGGGTCTTGCAATTCTTGGGCTTTCCAAAATGATCACCACCTTAACGACGCTCAGTCTATCGGCTATTTCCACAAATACTGAAGTTCGAGGGGGAGGCGTTTATTTTATGATTTCTAGAGTGCTCGGACCTGATTTCGGAGGAGCTATAGGAATCACCCTCTTTATTGCGCAAGCCGTAGGTGTTTCTTTTTACGTCATTGGTTTTACGGAAGCCCTAATGGGAGTCCTGGAACCTCTTTTTTCATGGATGGGAGGAGACGAGGTGAGTGGATTGCAATTTGCTTCCTCTCTGTTTATACCGCAAATCGTTTCAACTATCACCATCGGTGGCTTGTTCTATCTCACCTTTAAAGGGGCCGATGTAGCCATTAAGGTGCAGTATATTGTCTTAGCTATTTTGCTTGTTTCTATCGCTAGCTTTTTAATAGGTGGACTGATGGATTTTGATCCAAAAATCTTTGCGGACAACAAGGCATCTGCCTTTACTAGTGAGATTTCATTCTGGGCGGCGTTCGCCATTTTCTTTCCCGCAGCGACCGGTATTACCGCCGGAGCGAATATGTCGGGAGATTTGAAAAATCCTGAAAAGTCGATCCCCTGGGGAACACTACTGGCTATTCTCTTTACGACCACTATCTATCTATTACAAATTTTTCTTGTTTCCGGCTCCACATCGCGAACCGACCTTATCGCCGAGCCCTTTGAAGCAATTAAAAAAATGAGTCTTTTTAGTCCTTTCATTATCTTAGGGGTCTTCGCGGCAACTCTTAGTTCTGCCTTAGGTAGTTTTTTAGGAGCTCCAAGAATTTTGCAAGCTATGGGAAAAGATCGACTTATGGGTGCTCTCATCTATTTTGGAAAGGGAGAAGGTCCATCTGAGGAGCCTCAACGAGCTACTATTCTTACTTTTGTTATAGCTGTTCTTGTAATATGGGCGGGAGATCTAAATGCTGTGGCCGAAGTCATCTCTATGTTTTTTCTTATAGCCTACGGAATGATAAATTTATCAGCATTTGTAGAGAGCAAAAGTGGAAATCCGAGCTTCCGTCCCACCTTCAAGCTCTTTCATTGGTCAACTGCTCTCATTGGAGCCATTGGGTGTGTGATTGCCATGATGAAGATCAACGATTCCTATGCCCTACTCGCCCTTGCTATTTCCGGATTGATTTACTTTTACCTTAAAAAACGAAATATTCAAACCGACTATGGGGACGCCAAGCGCGGTTATATCTTTAAAAGTATAAGAGAAAGTTTGTATCTTTTAGAGGGCTCAAAGGTTCATTCAAAAAATTGGCGCCCTCAATTAGTTGCCATTACCGAAGACATTCAGCAGGATTTACCGACTATTCGTGCAGGCTCCTGGCTAGAAGCACGGAGAGGTCTATATAGTGTTGTCAATATTCATGAAAGAATCGAATCAGACTACGTTACTCGACATAGTCTGTTCAATGATCGAGTCAAGGAGCTGAAGCAAGTTCTAAACTCCGAAAATATCATTGCCTTTCCTGAATCCATCGTTGCTAAGGACTTTCACGAAGGACTCTTCACCTTTCTCCAAAGCGCTTCCATTGGCGTGCTCAAACCAAACTCGATTCTTGTTTCTTTACCTAAAGAAGATTCCGCTGCCTCTGATATGAAGTTTTTAAAAACTATGGATATTGTCGCCACCTTTCATCTCAATTTAGTCATAATGAGCCCAAAAGATTTAGCATTGAACAAAAAAGGCCGACTCATTGATCTTTGGTGGCGTGAGGAGACAAATGGCAGTCTCATGGCTCTGTTTGCTTATTTGATGACCCTCGACTCTAGTTGGTCGCAATCAAAGATACGAATTATGAAAATCGTTTCCAGTGAAAGAGATCGATCGGCGGCAGAGAAGAGACTCAATTCACTAAAGCTTCAGATTCGTTTAGATGCGGAGATTAAAATTATAGAGTCGTCTGAAGATGCTAATGAAGTCATTGCTCGCACATCGGGCACAACGGCCGATCTCGTCTTTCTCGGTGTAGGAGCAACTAGTGGTGAAGAAGCAAAAGACTCAATTCGTCATGCTAAGCCTCTTCTAAAAAAATTACCAACGACCTTTCTAGTATGGTCAAATGGGGAAGCAGACATTTTTGTTTAAAAATTCTTTATATCTTTTATTTACATGTTTCCATTATGAAAGGAACTTGAAAACAGATTTGTACCACCTTTTAAGGAAAAAACATTTTCATAGCCCTGATCACGATATTTTTTTACCAATCTTCTACTGCGAATTCCTTGTGCGCAGGTGACAACTATTTTCTTTTTATTGGTTCTAATTTGTACATCGATTTCTTCCAATGAAAACGAATGCAAGCCCCTACGCCTGTACTCATCCGGAATCTCAGACTCAGCCCTTAAATCCATACAGACAAATGAACTATTCAGGTCACTCACTTCATTCACACTTATCTCAATCTCCCAATTATGTTCTTTGCTCTGCTGATAAAGGTCCGGACTCATTTGAGCAATTCTAGGAACATCACCGCACAAGGGACACTGAGGATTCCTTGGTCTTCGAATTTTATGAAATTCGTTTGTTAATAGATCAACAAACAAGGACCGAGACTTTAAACTTGAGCCTGAATTTGTCAGTAGCTTAATCGCCTCATTGGCCTGCAAAGTTCCAAGCATGATCGGTGCTGTAGACATAACCCCTACCTCCTGGCAGCTTCCTTGACAGGACAAGTCGGGCATTTCTGACCATTGGCAACGGACACACCCCTCAGACCAATCCGCGAAAATCTGAATCGATCCTTCCCACTGATATACACTAGCTTGGATTAGGGGTTTGTTTTGAAAAAAGCAGGTGTCATGGACTAGGTACTTGGCCCGAAAATTATCAGTGCAATCTATGACTAAATCGTAATTTTTAACGATACGATTCACATTTTCAAAATCGAGATACTCTTCATTCGCATCGATTTTCACACTAGGATTGAGTTGTTTTAATCTAAGAGAAGCCTGACGAGCTTTATTCTGTCCTATATCATTTATTGAAAAAAGATTTTGCCGATGTAAGTTCGAAAGTTCAACAATATCACCATCGGCAATTCCAATATGACCAACACCATTCGTCGCTAACACTGTCAATGCCGGACAGCCCAAGCCACCCGATCCCACAACAAGAACACGAGAGCCTTGAAGTTGATCAAAGGCCTCTTTGGAAAATTGACTCAAAGCTCTTTGGCTTTTAAAGTACTCCGCATTTGAAAAAGGACCGGTTCCATGACTGTGACCGTGAGCGTGCTGTGCACATCTCTGGCAGTTGACCCATTGGCTATCTCGATCAACATAATGCTCCTTTTTCCAAATCGGCAGTCTCACCTTTAACTGATCAATAACGTACTGACAGGCTTGAAAAGCCGCCCCTCGGTGCGCAGCCGTTGCTCCTACCCACACGGCTAAGTCACCAATCTGCAAAAGACCTGTTCTATGAATACATCGAACATCGTAGACTTGATACTTTTCTCGAGCCTCAGCTAGAATTTTCATTCCCTCAATAACACAAAGTGGCTCATAAGCTTCATACTCAAGAGCAGAAACCGCTTCCCCTTCATTATGATTTCTGACAAGGCCCTCAAATTCAACCAAAGCTCCTGCTTTTGCATTCATTAAATGAGCTTTTTGGTCTTCTATGTGAATAGGCTGATCGGTGATTTCTATCATCTCTATCCCCCGGCCACTGGAGGAATAAATATAATCTCCTCTCCCCCTTGAATAGCCTGATCTAAATCTGAAAAAGCATCATTTACTGCAACCTTAATTTGAGTGTCATCTAATGGGAAATTATAATTTTTTTGAAGTTCAACAAACAATTCTCTATACGTTGTAGCCGCAGTCGTCACGACCTCTTCTGACTGCGAGGATTTTTCTCTAAGGACAGCAAAATATCTTACCTTAACTTGTTTTTCATTTTCCATAAAGATCTCCTCCCTGGATAAGAGTTTGAATTCTTTGCGATTCCTCTGGATCATTGGCGTTGTCCAAGGCCGACAAAAAAGGCTGATCTATAAGTTTGACCTCTGAATTGATCAACACCTTCCTAGGGCATCGATAGCCCAAACCCATATATTCAAAAAGCCGTTGTGAAGATTTAGGCTCATAAATCGCAAACAAGGGCTCTGGAAAATCACAATATTGACTTCGGTAGGCCGTCGCAATTTTATAGGGATCTCGTTGATCAAGAATGTCCTTTATAAGAGTCTGGTCTACGACAGGCAAATCACAGGCTACTACAAACCATGCAGCTTCCGGATAAGCTGTCATCGCCGAAAGCATCCCCCCCATTGGACCAAACCCCAAAAGCTGATCAAAAATCTGTGGTAAATTTTCAAGGCTCTCTCCCTGCCACTGATCTTTCCGTGATGACAGAAAGGTCTTTTCCATAGCGACTTCCAAAAGTTTATAAAGATACTCAGCTTGTTGAACTCCATGGTAGTTCATTAAAGCCTTGTCTTGGCCCATACGAGAACTCTGACCACCAGTTAACACCAAACCATATAACGGTGTTTTTTGAGCTTGAACTTTAAAAAAAGAATCAACAAATGAGGATAACTTTTCTATGTCATCTCTATGAAAGTAAAGTAAATGGTTCTCTAAAGGGGACTGCCGACTTTCGCCCACATATGCAAATACATCTGTTATCTCGCCTCTCTCTATGAGTGACATTATTTTCATCTCGGGATCTAAGACCACGACTTTGGGAATCTTACCGCCTTTTTCACCTTCAACGAAGACCCAATCACAATCTAAAAACTTCTGTCTTTGTTGATGAAAACGTTCGGGCTCTTGCTGAATCCAAGCAGACTTTTTCATAGAAGAAATGCTGACGGCAACAGCTCCATTTTCTGTCATAATGTGAGTGTCTTTTCCCGGTTTATCCATTTCAAATGTGTGAGCATGGGCCTTTAAATAGCCAATTTTTTTTGAACAAGAAAAGTGCCTGATTAGTTTTGAAATCAAAGTGGTTTTTCCCGAATTTGAAAAACCAACAAAGGCCAATTCATAAGCGTGATACATCGCTTTTGCCTCCTTTCTTTTCAACTAACACAGTTTTTTCAATGACAATATCGTGAGAAAGAGCCTTACACATATCGTATATGGTTAGGGCTGCAATAGTGGCTCCTGTAAGCGCTTCCATTTCCACGCCCGTCTTATGATGTATCTTTACTTGGCACCGAATCGTCACCAATCCACTTTGATTAGACTGAATATCGACTTTACAACTTTCGATAGCAAGCGGATGGCAAAACGGAATCAACTCATGAGTGCGCTTGGCAGCCATCGTTCCCGCAATCACGGCCGTTTGAAAAACGGGACCTTTCGGAGAATGAATTTCCCCATCTTCGATGACTTGAAAAATGACTTCAGGTAGTTGAACAACCGTCTCTGCGATGGCTTGTCGTAAGGTAATGTCTTTGTGACTAACATCCACCATAGTGGGCTGTCCTTTTTCATCTAAGTGTGTGAACAACTCATCCTCCAATTTGGTTCATATCTTGATTAATGTGTGAAATACGGCCCGTCGGCTTTAACTTCATCACATTCAAAACAGCGATAGAAATCTGTTCTTTTGTTAATCCCTTTAGAGACAAACCTTCGTTAGACATTAAACAAGCTCTTAAAAATCCATCATAGCTCAATCGCAAACGAGAACAGCTACCACAAAACGGTTTTGACTCCGAAGCAATAAAGCCCAACTTAGCCCCTTTTTCTGTAGTAAAGTTAAAAGAAGTAGAATCAAAATCTACAGACTTTGCTTTTAGCACTTCTGTCTTTTTTAAGGCTGATATCATTTCATCAGCACTCACAAACTGATCTTGCTGGTCACGACAGGCTTGCCCAATCTTCATTAACTCTAAAAACCGAACTTCGATATCGTATTTTTCGGAGAATCGAACAAAATTTAAAAGCTCATGGTCATTTACTCCGCGAACCATGACTGTATTGACCTTAACCCCAAAACCCATATCTTTGGCACTCAATATGCCCTTATAGGTTTCTTGAAAATATTTCGAGCGAGTGATTTCTTGAAAGTTGCCTTTATCCAAACTATCCAGACTGACGTTAAGGTTCATACATCCAATGGACTTAAGAAAAGGCAAATGCTCTTGAAGATTGTAACCATTTGTCGTCATCCCAAATTTCTGAAGGGGAAGTTCACTTAAACCCGTCATGATCTCGCGAAACTCCTTGCGGAGAGTTGGCTCGCCACCGGTGACACGAATTTGTTCAACGCCTAGGTTAACGAGGATTTCACACAGTTCAAACAGAGCGCTCAGCGAAAGATAACGAGAGGCTGAAGCAAACCGGGCATCAACAGGCATGCAATAAAAACAACGAAAGTTGCAAGCATCCAAAAGAGAGACTCGTAACTTTCGAATGACTCTTCCATGCGAATCTTGAAGATTCATAGTATCCTTCCTCCCCAATGCCAATAGGGAAACACTTCTCCACCAGCAAAGTGAGCTTTATTCGGTGGGAGCTCAATGAACCCATCCGATTTCGTCAGGGATGCCAAGTCGCCTGATCCATTTAATGAAATAGGAAAAGCCCTCAACTCTGCATCTTCAATCTTTACTTGAACCGGTTGAAACAATGTAAGTTTCGGGGAAAAATCAAAGTCTGTTTTTAGGCGAACCGTAATAGGATTTTTCACGACTCCTATTTTTTTATTCAATGCCGGATACAAATACCTTACCAAACAGGTCAAAGCAGATACCGGATTTCCTGGCAGTCCAAAAACCATTTGCTTCTCAGGGCCGACGCCAAACCAAAAAGGTTTGCCTGGTCGTTGCGCCACCTTATGAAATATTTCTTGAACTCCTAAATCTTTTAAAACAGAGGGCACAAAGTCAAACTGACCCATTGAAACGCCCCCAGAGAGAACCACCACATCGTGCTCCTCAAGAAGAGACTGCAGTTTTGTAAACATTCTTTCGCGACTGTCTGCTAAATGAAAGTGGCTAACATTTTCAAAGCCGTGTTGCTTTAAAAAAGCCGATAGCGCATATTTATTAGAACTGCGAATCTGATGGGGAAGAGGGACTTCTGTTACTTCCACCAACTCCGTTCCCGTGCTCACAACGGCGACAGACGGCCTTTTTGATACAGAGATTTGTGATTGCCCAATCGTGGCCGCTACAGCCCATTGTGGTGCCAATAAGGAAGTCCCCTTAGACAACAAAACCTCTCCGTCGGGATAGTCACTTCCCTGTAAATGAACATTTTGCCCAAAGCGAACGACACACGAGGGGATAAGATGGACGGATGGACCTTCTTTTGTAAGATCCTCTACTCGAATAACCGTATCGCAGTTTTTAGGAAGAACCGCTCCCGTCATCACTTCAATACAGTGACGATCATCATGAAGTGTTCGTTGGGGCTCGCCAGCTGCTTGGATCTCTTGTATCGCAAAATGTCTGAGTCCTTTTTCATACTCTGAGAATCTGATAGCGATTCCATCCATCGCCACACGATGAAAAGGGGGAAAAGGCCGATCGGCCATCAAGTCCTCTTGAAGGATCTCGGCCTTAAGCGATTCAATTGATAACAAACATGTCTCTTCACGCAATACATGCGACAAAACAAGAGCTTCTGCTTCAGAAACTGAAATCATAGTGAGGCACCTTTCCAAACACGGGAGACCCATCTGTTTCCGGAAGGGCCCTATCGTCTTAAACTCCATAGCTTTGCCTTAGGAGATTAAGATAGGAGACCTAAATTTCAAACTTTATACAGTTTTTCCTTAAATAAAACAACCCTACCAGTTCCCTCTACTCCCCTTCCTGCCTCTATGGTATATTTGGTTGATGTCGCATATCGGAGGAGTGGCAACAGGCCATCCATTTACCACATTTATTGGTGCAGAGACCTTGAAATCTCAAGGGAACGCCTTTGATGCAGCCATGGCTTGTGCTTTTGCGGCTAGCCTTTCCGAGCCTTTGTTAACAAGTCTGGGAGGTGGCGGGTTAATGCTCTTCCAACACCAGCGGCAGGTAGGATGCTTTGATTTTTTTACTAACTTTCCGGGACTGAATGCCCCAAACCGAAAAGTCCACTTAACTCCTGTCACGGTTACTTTCAGCAGCAGTCAACAGGATTTTCTTGTCGGAGCCGACTCTGTCGCTGTTCCTGGCACTCTAAAAGGACTCCTGGAATTTCATGAGCGATGGGGACAGTTGCCACTTAAAAAACTCTTGAAACCCATAATTGAATTTGCTCGAAAGGGCGTTTCCTTAAATTCTACGCAAAGCTATGTTTTAGGTCTGTTGGAGCCGATTTTGCAACGGACGGAAACCGGAAAACGACTTTATTTCAAAGGCAATCGCCTTCTCAAACACGGTGATGATTTTATAAATCCTGAGTTTGCCAACTTTTTAGAAAATTTCGAAGAAAATTGCTTGAGCTTTTACACGGGCCTTTTAGGAGACAGGACCCTAGACCAATTCGGCTCGGAGCCTTGGCTCTCCAAAACCGATTTAGAAAGTTACCGACCTGAACTGAGAGATCCTCTGAGCTTTCTTTATAATGAAAGTACTTTATATACCGTTCCCGTACCCTCTCATGGAGGACATTATCTAAAAGTCTTATTTGCACTTTTAGAAAAGCACAATATTTCCCAAAAGCCATGGGGAGGCATTGAGCATCTTAAGGCCATTGCCGACACTTTGATAGAATTAGAAAACGGAAAGTCCTCGGCCGAATTCCACCCCTTTACTAAAGGGACCACTCATATCAGCATCTCTGATTCCTTCGATAATCACGTGAGCATGTCATTAACCAACGGCGAGGGATCTGGAGTTTTTATCCCCGAAAGCGGGATCATGCTTAATAACATGTTGGGTGAAGACGACCTCTGCAGCCACGATCCTCAATATTGGCGTCCAGGACAAAGGCTTCCCTCGATGATGGCCCCATGCTTGGTTAGAAGGAACGAGGCCCCTCTTTTAGTAACAGGCTCTGGCGGCTCTAAAAGAATCCGCTCGTCACTGTTACAGGTGATCAGCCATATACTGGATTTCGACGGGAATCTACAAGATGCTATTCAAGCGCCAAGGCTCAATTGGGACGGCGAGGCCTTACAGCTAGAACCAGGGTTCAGTGAAGATGTCGTTACCGAGCTTAAAAAATCATATCCTGTAAATGAGTGGCCTCAGTTGGAGTTCTACTTTGGAGGCACGCACTCGGTTCTTGAAAAAACCGCAGCCGCAGGTGACCCCCGAAGAGGTGGCAGTTCCTGGTTTTCTTAGAATCATATAAACCGCAGCCTTTTATTGCGACTCCATTCCTTTAGACATTCTTTAAGTCTTAGACTGAACCTTTTGTTTGCAGAGTCGAGTGTTAAACGGCACCTTAAACAAAGTGCCGATACTGACATTTTATCGATCAAAAAATTCGAAGCTTTCCATCGGGGCAAGATCATGAATTTGCCCATCTATCGCCGTACTTAATTTCTGTGATTGTGTTCCTTGGATTTCGAAAAGCTCTCCTGCATCGGTCAACCCCAGGACCACACCATCAACCTTATAAAGCCTTTTGTACTTTTGATCTAACTGTTCTGCTGTTTTGGAAACATAAGGTCTTTTCGACTGACAGCCGACCTTATAAATGGCTCCTGATTCAACTAACAAAAGAGCCTCAAAATCGGCACGGTTGTATCCATTAGGATAAACAAACGTGGTGGGCCGTTCACCAGAGATAGATACATCACTAGAAGCCTCTGTTCTTGGGTCACAGGTCATAGTGACTTTACCCTCATAAGCTTTTGCGGACCACTGTCCACCTATATGAAGGTCTTTAAGCAAAGCTCTTTGCTGAGGATTCGAGTCATTATAGTCCCCCGCAGCTCGACGTGGTTTTTGAGGTATCTCCCCTTCATTGTTAAGAGAAATATAATGGGCTTTTTTGGCCTTATCATCTGGGAACAAAATCATCTGTTGAGAGCGCATTACAATATGGCCCAGATCTTCCACCTGACCCAATTTCTGCAAAGATGACCTCATATTCATATTAAGAGCATAAAGATCTTTGCTCTTTGACAATAAAACATACTGACGAGAGCGATCGACTTCGGCAGGATAAACAAACGCCTCATCAGCGTATACTACTGCGGAAGATTTCGAGTACGCCTTTAATGCAGGATGAATGTTCGTCGCATATCGCGCCAACTGCGCATAGGTCTCTACTGAAACAGCATAAGAGCCTCCATCAGAGATTCTTCTATCACAAGCGCCTCGAATTCCCGATCTCGCTCCACTTTGACAAGTCGTATGAGGAAAACCATCAATGTGTCGCGCCTCGTGCATAAATACACTCGCCCTATCGAGACCAACAAATTGCTCCGTTAACAACATGGTACAAACCCACATGGTTTTACTACCCCATCCCCGAACGTAGGCACCAACGCCCTTAGGACAGCTCGTATCGATTACAATGTCATTGATGCGATCTTTAAAATAACTATACCAATCCGAAGCAAAGCGACCTGAAAAAAGATCGTCCTGACTTTTATCCATGTTTGGTTCAAATGAGGTTTTACGCATAAAGTAAATACCAACCAACAGATTAGAACGGTGTGAGCCGTCCGGGCAAAACTGGTCACCTGCTAAATCTCGAAATTGTCGGAAATCGCGCGCAATTTCGGTCATATCACTTTGTGGAATACAATCATTTGCTTGTACAGCTAAGGCTGTTAAACCAATATATATAAATACGAAGATTCTCCCCAGGATCCTCATTCCCCCCCCTTAATTTTTCGTTTTGAAAATTCAAAACTTTGAATGAGCTATCGGATCACGTCGGGCAAATTTTGGCTAGCTGAATTCCCTAAAATATTAAATTAATGTGTCAATTCGGTTAATTTTCGTTTCGCATAGTTTCTTAAATAAGGATCTGCAATGTTCTCCATCGATCTTTCTAATAGGCTGCGGGCCTGAGGATCTGTCTTTGCCTGTTCCACAAGAGCCTCTATAGCCATAATTTTCAAGGACTTTTCTTGCACTCTTTTAGCGTCCTCTGGAGAGTGAGGATCAGCATCCGGTTCCGCCTGTAGCGGAGCTTCGATAAAATCGGTTAAGCTCTGTAATGTACCGGATTTACCTAAAGACAGCATATAAACCGCTAAAATCTTTTTTTGTGCCGGTTCAGACAAATTTCTAGCTATTTTAACTAATTCTGCTTGCTCGGCATCAGCAAGACTCGCCGCTCGATTTGAGAGACTTTCTAAATACTCGGGACTCATTGGTCCCATATCTTCTAGTCGCCCACTTTCTTCAGAAAACCACTGACGAAAGGCATCCATACTTTCAGAATCCGATTGCGTCGACTCTTTCTCCTTTGCAGACAAAACTTCATCGTTGAAAGAACTCTCATCAGCAGAGCCTGATTTTGTTGTCTGAGGAGTCGTTACCACTGGAACAGAGATTCTGGCTGCCTTTGGCTCTGATGCCGTGGGAGACGGCCAAAAGTTGTAGATGAGAGCTAAACCAAAAAGTACGAAGATACCAAAAATCGCTCTTTTTTGCAAAAATCCCCCTTCGCTGAACCACAAAAGCAGAGATATATTCGAAAAATCCAGCAATGCAAACCATTTTCACAAATCAGCGGAACTCAACTCGACTCTATCAACCTGTTTAGTTAAAATGGTGGCAGCCGGAAACCATTAACTATAAGAAATACGCCTTGAGACTAAATATGGCTTCAAACACATCTATCCATACACTCCTGATAAAACGGAGTCTTTTTTTCGCCTTGCTATTGAGCCCTTCGTTTTTGGTGCAATGTAAAAAAACTCCCGTCTTTTCTCTTGTCAATTTGGGTCTTCCACTCAAAATAGCAGGCGTCGAGATAGCTCAACAAAAAACCTTTTCCAATAAAAATGAAACCGAACATATTTACTTAGTAAAAGGCTCTGATCTCAATAAAGTCCATGTCAAAATAGTAAACGGTATAGATACTGAAAAATTCCAACGATATCTCCGTAAAGAGCAAGCTATCATTGGAGCAAAATACCAACAGGTCGTCCCGCCTTATGCCGGCGCCCAAACAGAACCTGCAAAATGCCCAAACGACCTGATGGCTAGCACACGCAGAAAATTGAATGAAAGTAGTGAGGTCTTATTCATTTCGGGGCCGACTTCAAAAAAAGGACATATTGGTGTTTGTGACCCAAATCTGGTCTCTGGAAAATTCATCAAGACAATCATCTTTTGCCACAACAATCAGAAAATCTATGATCTTGAATTCTATTTTTCACAGCAGATTGTCTCACTAAAGGATCAAACTCTTTTGAACCTGGAATGCCTAAATTTCCCTTAGATAATTTATGAGCGACTCGAAATGAAATCGCTATTCTCACAGTCTCTTTAAAGGTCTACAGCACGCGCAGTTCCGCAGCTGCGGTGCAGACATTTATGGCTGCTCTGCTTTGGCGAGGACTGTTTGAGCATGCTGTAGACCTTTAAAGAGACTGTGAGAATAGCGATTTCATTTTGAAACAACGCCGCCTCAAACTCAGACATATCTACTGAGAGATTACAAATAAAATGAAGATTTCATCAAGACTGCAAATTATTGAGACCTGGTCAAAAAATCAAGATATAGTTAAATTGTTTAAAAGGACCCGTGGTACGTATTATGAACGCTTTTGAAAGAATGAACGAATACATCGATTCCATTGCCAATGATAAGCTCGTTGCCGATTTTGATACCTATCGTATTATTCTTTTAACGTTTTCCCTCTCAATAATTTCAACATTCAGTTATGCTATCTTGCACTTTTTTAATCACACGACGGTTTTGTACTATTCAGATGTTATCTTATGCTGCAGTTCGATCTTTTCACTTTTCGTCGCACTTAAATTTCCTCAAAAAGCCCAAAGTGTTATGTTTTTGTTTCTTATTTTCTTAAACCTAAACATTGCCTTTAAGCACGCCATCACACCTCCAGATAATATTGCAAATATTATCTGGTTTCCCCTTTTTCTGTTGGCCGCAGCAATAACGTTGAACAAAAAAAATGCTGCCATTGTTTCAATCGTTAGTTTCTTTTTTTATTTTGCAAGCTCCATTATTAAAACCAATGAGTACTTTAGTGCATTTCACATAGAACCGGGCAATACATCAATATTTAACTTAGTATCTATTGCTTTAGTGAGCACTACTATCGTTGGAGCCATTTTATTTATCGTAAATAAAATGAAACTTTCAAAATTAGAATTGAAAAATCAAATAGAACAAACTTTAAAAAATCGTCAGAACAGTTCTATTTTGCTCTCTCTTGTTACTCACGACATAGCTAATTCTATTACTGTAATTGATGGCTTCTTAAAAGAAGTCGACCCTAAAGATTTGAAGAAAAAGGAGTTAAACAGAAAATTTCTTTTAAAAGTCCACAACCATAGCGAAGTCATCTCTAAAATCATCCGACAAGTTAGAGAAATGCAAAAATCTCCTTCAGAGTCTATGAGCGTTACTCTCAAACCAACTAACATCACCACATGTACGCAACTGGCTCTCAGTCATGCTCTGGAGGCCTGCGAGAAAAAGAATATTTCACTTATTTTTTCTAGCTCCATTGATAAAAATACACATGTTGTAGCCGAACAAAATACACTTATAAACAATGTTATAATGAACCTTTTAGTCAATGCCATTAAGTTTTCATTTCAAAACTCCAAAATCGACGTCGATTTGCGAGAAGATGAGAATGGCATTCTGCTATCTGTTAAAGACTATGGAGTCGGAATACCTCCGGAGATCCTCTCAAACATCTTTCACCGAAACAGGCCGACCTCTCGCAAAGGAACTCAAGGTGAAAAGGGAACTGGCCTCGGTATGCCGATCGTAAAAAACTTCATAGATATGTACGAAGCCAAGATCAACATCTCTACCTTGCCTCAATTAAAGGAGGGGCAAGGAGGAACGACTATCGAAGTCCTCTTCAAACGTGATAGCCTAGAGAACAACAAAGAGATCATAGATCTTTACCAAAAAATTCCAATTATACCCGCTTAATTTTTATTTTCATTAAAGTATTCAGAATAGGGCCGATCTCATAATGAGACCTTGTTATTAAACAATAAAATTACTTTAAAATTTCCTCACAATCATAAACTAAATCAGCTTCTGCGTCGAATAGTAACTATGATTTCGGTACGTTTGTTAAATCATTTCTTACCCATAAACCTTTCCAAGTCAATTGGTGAAGATGAACATCTTTTTTTCGACTACCAAAAATTTAGACTTACTATTTTTCTTTATATACTGCTGATCGTCGCTGCTCTATTTTATTCAATATTAAACTATGCCCAAGGAAATTCGACATTTTTGGTGCTAGATGTTTGTTTGGGCCTTATAGGAGCTCTTTTTCTAGGACTTTACAAACTTGAGTATGTAACACCAAAGAATGCCTACTGCCTTTTTTTAATGTTCGTTATACCCATTCTATCTGTAAAACATTTTTTGTCTCCTACGGGAATGTACTCTAATCTTTTTTGGATGCCGATTGTCTTAATGACTGCGGGGATTCTCGTAGAGGGTTTCCGCGTTTACGTAATAGCAACATATGGAATCCTACTAATTTTATCAGCCGAATATGCTTCTCAATTTTACAACTTCAAGCCATTTGAACTCAGCCAAGCATCCATTGACGTGTACAACTTAGTGACTCTATTCAATGTAGCCCTTGTTAGTTTCGTCACTATTCAACAACTTCTTTTCGAAAGTAGAGAATTGCACGAGCAAATTGAGGATCAAATTGAATCTAATAAAAAGGGAAATGAGCTTAAAACAGCACTTCTTTCTCTGGTCTGTCATGATATTTCAAATTCAATATCTGTGATAAATGGGGTAAGCCACCAAATCCTCAGAGACAGTTCCTGCGATCCTAATTGTTGGAGTTCTAACTACAAACTGATGTCCAAACACAGTAGATTTATTAAAAAAGAAATCAAAGAAGTCCGACAGTTTCTTTCCGTGAAGGAAGGTAAGCTTTCGATTTCATGCCATCCAACTGATCTTGGTAAAAGCATAAATACGACATTAGAGAATTTAACTCCTGAGTTAGAGAAAAAAAATATTTCCATTGTGATGGATCAGATGGGCGTTCCCGAACACAAATATTTTGCTTTAGCGGAGTCTCACGCACTCAACCAGATCATTCACTCTTTGCTCAATAATGCTATTAAGTACTCGTATGTAAATTCAAAAATTGAACTCTCTGTTATGAACACGGAATCGGAAATTTATTTGCGAATTTTGGATTTTGGTAGTGGAACCCCCAAAGAACTTCTCTCCTACCTGAAAGGTGAGAATTTTAGCGAAAAGCTACTCGGAGCAACCGAAGCGGAAAGAGGCATTGGAATTAGCCTTTCCACAACTCAACTTCTTTTAGACAAGTTTGGTGCTAAATTAAACATCCAAACGGCCAAACCATCAGTAGAGGGAACAGCCCATGGAACGCAAATCGAAGTAACATTTATTAAAGCCATAAACGAGAAATTAGAAATCGACATCCATCGGCACGACAAAGGCTCTTCCCTATCAACCAAACCAAAATCTATCAAAATCAAAACTTCAAAAGCTGCCTAACCAATAGGTACCAGTATTTTTTCGGTTTC
>JAGRAG010000108.1 GCA_020435025.1 Bdellovibrionales bacterium
CAATCGAAATCAGCAACGGCAAATTTTTTTCGAAGGACCCTAAAGTTTCTCAATACGTTTTAGAAAACTCTCAGCCGTCTCAAAGCCGGTTAAGCGTAAGTCATCTCGTATTCCGCTTTTATCAAAAAACAAGACCGTCGGTAGACCTAAGATGTTAAAGCGTTTCTTATACTGTTCAAAAACCTCGTCGGTCATCGTGGCATCGTACTGCATCCAGATGACCTTTTTGTCGGCCGTCGCTTTTAATACCTCAGCATTTGAAAAGGTATAAGCATCGAGTTCTTTACAAGAAGCACACCAATCTGCGACAAAATCAACAATCACTGGACGCCCTTCATTCTGAGCCTGAATCAGGGCTTCCTCAGTCAATGGTGTCCATGGAACTTTGGAGTGAGAGGAATGCGCATTTGATGAATTTATCAGAGTTCCAAATCGTGGCGAATCCTTGCTGAATGACCCCCCGGCAATAGCGAAAGCCAATACTAAAATGAGTAACCCTAAAAAACGAATCAGAAGCATATTTTTTCTTATCAGAAAAAATAGCGAAAACGCCAAAAGACCAACTACTGAGATAAAGTTAAATAGTCCCGGGCTTAATAAAGGATTCATATAATATACAGCGAGCGCCATCATTAAAAAGGCAAAAAGGTACTTTACTCCATCCATCCAGTTTCCTGACTTTGGAAGTTTCTGAATGAGCTGACTGAACGTACCTAAAGCAATAAAGATCAAGCCCATACCCATCGCAAAGGTGAAAAGAAGTCCAAACCCCAAAAGAAGCTGCTGAGACTGAGCCACGTACGCCAAGATGGAAACCAAAATAGGGCCAACACAAGGACTGGCTACGATTCCTGCGGCGGCCCCAATTAAAAAGGCACCTCCCAAACTACTCCCACCGCCAATATGACTCAGCTTCTGACTCACAAAACTTGGAGCCTTCAGTTCAAAAAGTCCCAACATGCTCAAACTCATGGTTGCAAACAGTAAGGCTAGACAAATAATGACGACAGGATGCCCCAACAGGGAGCCAAAAAGAGAACCTGTAGAGGCCGCAATCAAGCCTAGTATTGAATAGGTCATAGCAATCCCAAACACATAACTCAGGCTTCTTATAAACCCCTGTAAGTGGGACTGATCCGAACCCCTTGCACCCAAAACAGTTAGGGTGATTGGTATCATAGGAAAAATACAGGGGGTAAAGCTTGTGAGAAATCCCGCAAAAAACACCACTAAAAAAATCCATACCCAATTCCCAGATTGAAAATCCACTTCAATAGGTAGACCTAAAGCAGGTCCACTGTCCGCAGCAGCTACAGCCAGATGAGAGTCTCCTTCGTTGGCAACAACCTTTATTGGAATCTCAATGGGTAGCTTCTTGGGAAAAAGACAATACTCATCCGTACAAGCTTGATAGCGCAACTGCAATTGAAGAGATTGCGCTCCAATCGGCAAACCAATAGGAAGTTCAATCACCGATTTAAGTGACGACCCGCCTCCCTTGACTCCCCTTTTATTTTTTTGAGCTAACTTATCAAAAAATTCTACGACAGGACTCAGTTCTATCTTCCCTACGGAAACACCTTCTGGCTGAAGGGCTGTCAAACGAAATTGCTCTATGTAAGCGTGATGCCCCTCAGCTAACTCCAGTTCGACTTTCAATCCACTGCTAGAGCCCGCAGAAAGAGTTTCTTTTTCGATATGAGCGCTCACAATGGATAAAGGGTTTTCGTTGATCTCTTCCTGAGCCAAGACCACTATCGAACACGCCCACATCAACCCTATAATTGTCCATCGTAAGATCATAAATTTCCTCTTAATTACCAAGCTCTTAGCGCCTTCATTCTATGATACCGCTTCTTCTTAAAATGACCCAAGTGGTTTGTCCACATTTTAAATGTCATATTCAATACGTTCATCATAAGTAAGGGTAACAAAATCTCTCAAATTATAGGAACTCAACAATCAATTCTTACTGTTGAGCTCATCAAAAAGCTCCTCTATGACGTCCATAGACTTCTGGAATTCTTTAAAAATCCTTGAATTTAAACGACTTCTTGGTGGCGCCGCCCAACCAATTTCCTGGAGATGATCTAAATGAAAGTGCCCCAAATGTCTTCCCCAGTGCTGTGACGCCTTCGGAACAATTCCATCATGTTCCCATTTTAAAAAGTCCGGAAAAAGTCGATTGATTCCCTTAAGTGGCCAGGAGAGCTTCTGAGGAGAGACCGAATAACTCAATGAAGCTGGAATCCAATCGGTCATCAAGTCAAAATCTTGGTTGAACTCCTCTACAGCCAGAGGGGTCAGATCGGAAAACGCCCTCTGTCGTACCTCCACATCGTACCCCACCAATTGAGCCCACTTAAAGAGGGCCGGTCTATGTTGTTGAATCTGTAAAACCAGATCTGCTAACGGAGTGCCTTGGTGAGGAGTTGCCATCGTGACCAGTGAATTCACCTTTCCTGCAAATTCACTACTTTGAAGAATCTCACGGGCGATCAATCCACCCGTGGAGTGAGCAAGAATATGAAATGAATCGATCTTATGTTTAAGAATCAACTGGCTGAGTTGACTTCGAGTACGCATGCAAACATCAGAACGCGTTCCCCACCCCATATCCTCTACTGGATAAAATTGATAACCACGTTTTTGCCACTCTAGCTGTAATGGTTCCCATATAGGTCGACTCAGAAATAGACCACCAGGAAGATCATCGCCACCCCAAGTCTTTAATCCGCGAAAAAAAATAATGGTCTTGGTAGGATATTGAGACATCCTACCTAGAATACGAAAAGCCAAGACATAGGTCGAGGAATTCCTTTTTAAGAACTCAATTCCCTAGACCTTAATCTGGAATTCTTTAGGATTCACCTCCCATCCTTAAAGAGAAAGCCTCTCTTTCCGATATCTCTTTAGAGGTAACTAAATGGGATTTGTAGGTATATTAATCGTTATCGGTGGTGTTTTTGGTGGTTATTTGGCTGCCGGTGGTCACTTGGCCGTTATTTGGCAGCCGTTTGAGGTTGTCATTATCTTTGGTGCCGCGATCGGTGGAATGGTGATCGCGAACCCGGTTCCAACTATCAAAACAACCATTGCCATGGGTATTGGGGCTTTAACAAGCACAGGGGTTAGTAAGCAAGATTACCTAGATCTCCTACAGATGCTTTTTCAACTGTTTCAAATTTTCAGAAAAGATGGGCCACAAGCCGTGGAGAAACATATCGAAGAGCCACACAGTAGTGAGATCTTTAAGGCTTATCCAAAGTTCTTAAAGAATCATCATGCTGTGGACTTTCTATGTGACACCATGAAGATCACTCTCTCGGCTGACCTTTCTCAATATGATGTTGATGATCTTCTTAGTGAGGACATTAAAGTCACTCACGAAGAAGAACATATGGCACAACATGCTCTTTCCAATGTGGCTGACTCTCTGCCTGGTCTTGGAATCGTCGCCGCCGTATTAGGGATCGTACATACCATGGAGTTTCTAACTGCGGGTGTTGAAACCATTGGTATGATGGTGGGTGCCGCCCTTGTTGGTACATTTTTGGGGATTCTATTTTGCTACGGATTTCTCGGTCCAATGGCAAATAAAATTGCTGTCGATATCGAAGACTCAGGAAGATACATGATGGTCATGAAGGCCGCACTTGTCGCTCTTCAAAGAGGAGCCCCTCCTTTAGTGTGTGTGGAGTTTGCCCGTCGCTCCATCTTTCCTGGTGTACGACCAACTTTTGAAGAAATGGATGCTGCTAGTAAAGAGAAAAAAGCAGCCTAGAGCACAAGGATAAAGGATGGCTGAAAAAGAGCCCATGATAGTCATAAAGAAAGTCACCAACGTCGTTGGTGGAGGTCACGGAGGAGCCTGGAAGGTGGCCTTTGCCGACTTTATGACAGCGATGATGGCCTTTTTCCTTGTAATGTGGCTTGTAAATGCCACAGAAGACGTCAAACAAAATGTTTCTGACTACTTTTCAACTCCTAGTATTATTGAGTACAACTTTTCCAACTACGGCGTCGAGCTCACCTTAGAAAAGCTCTTTCTAGATTTGATGAATGAACCCCTTCGCTTTTTTGAGCAATTTATCACTCCAGTCGATCACACTCCCAATATTATGATGATGGGGACCAAAAAAATTGTCATGCACCATATTGCCGAAAAACTTGGAGACAAAGCTGAAAACGTCGTTATAAATGAAGATCAAATTAGCTTTGATATCCCTGCCGACGTTATTTTTTTCAAAGGAACGGCAAAACCTTCTGGAGAATTCATTCCCATTATGGAACAGCTAAAGGGGCTCACTGAAGGACTAGAAGATTCCAATATTTTTATTGATTCTGAAATTCTCAAAAGT